>CAZXXV010000312.1:0-5755 GCA_964644725.1 uncultured bacterium | reverse complement strand
CGATTCCCGCAACGGCGAGGTTGAACGACACCGGGCTTCCCAGCCCCCCCGCCCCCGCGATAAAGACCTTGGAAGCCTTCAGCCTCCTCTGGGTCTCCTCGCCCCAATTGGGGATGATCATCTGCCGCGCGTACCGCTGCTTTTCCTCCCCTGAGAGCTCAGTCGCGTTCCCCGCTCGCATAGAGTTAACCCCCCTCTGAACTGTGGTTGAGAAGGCACGGGCGCTTGGCTCATCCCCGGGCTTGGTGGCGGACGTTGCCAGGAAGACAGGACGTGGCATCGAAGGCCAGCGCGTTTCTCCTGGGAGACTCCTCTTGCAGTGGCCTTGTATCCCATGCGGCACCCAAAGTCAATGCGATCGGCCTTATCGTGCGCCCATCACCGTCGCAGGGGACCAGGACGCAAGGGGAACAGAAGCCGTCCCTGGCTGAAGGGAAACCAGAGCAGGAGCCGGAAGATGCAACAGAGGCCCCCAGCAGGAAAAAAGTCCGGGGCCTCCGTTCCGGTGGCGGGGGGATTCAGTGTTTCGGCAGGCTCAGGCCGGCACCGAACCCCGTGGTGCCAGCCATGCCGAGGGCGTACGCGCTCTCGTTGTGCTGGCTGAGGTCCAGGCCCATGATTTCATGCTCCTCCTCGACGCGAAGACCGATCACCACATCCACGAGCTTGAGGAGGATCAGGGCGCCGACGAAGGCGAAGATCCAGGTCGCTAGGACGCCGACGATCTGCACCCCCAGCAAGCCCGGGTTGCCGAAGAACAGCCCGTTGTTCCCGGCCTCGTTCGCCGCCTTGCTGGCAAAGAACCCGGTAGCGATGGCCCCCCACGTCCCCCCGACGCCGTGCACGCCCACGACGTCCAGGGAGTCGTCGTAGCCCATCTTGGTCTTCACGTTACAGGCGTTGTAGCACAGGAAGCGCGCCACCGCGCCGATGACGATCGAGGAGAGGGGTCCCACGAATCCGGAGGCGGGCGTGATGGCTACGAGCCCCGCCACGGCACCCGAGGCGGCCCCCAGCACGGTCGGCTTGCCCCGAGCGAGCCATTCGGTGAGCATCCAAGAGAGCGTGGCTGCTGCCGTGGCGATATGGGTGGCCACGAATGCGCTGGTGGCCAGAGCGCCCGAGCTGAGTGCGCTCCCGGCATTGAAGCCGAACCAGCCCACCCAAAGCATCGCAGCCCCGGCGATGGTGAGGGGCAGGTTGTGGGGCGGCATGGGCTCGGTGCCGAAGCCGCGACGTCTTCCGACTAGCAGGGCGGCGGCCAATGCCGAGACGCCGGAACTGATGTGCACGACCGTCCCGCCGGCGAAGTCGAGCGTTCCCAGGTTCCGGAGCCACCCACCCACACCCCAGACCCAGTGGGCCAGCGGGTCATAGATGAAGGTCACCCAGAACAGCGTGAACACCAGGAAGGCTCCGAACTTCATCCGCTCGGCAAAGGCCCCCGTAATGAGGGCCGGCGTGATGATCGCGAACATGAGCTGGTAGATCATGAAGGCCTGGTGGGGGATGGTGGCGGCATAGTCCGGGTTCGGCTCCAAGCCGACACCCTTCAAGCCAAACCATCCCAAGTTGCCAATCAGACCGTGGACGTCCGGCCCGAAGGCCAGGCTGTAGCCCCAGAGAACCCACTGAATGCTGATCAGCGCCATGATGATGAAGCTGTGCATAATGGTCCCCAGGACGTTGTGGCGGCGGACCATGCCCCCATAGAAGAGGGCCAGGCCCGGGGCCGTCATCATCAGGACCAGCGCTGCCGACGTCAGCATCCAGGCGGTGTCACCGCTGTCAATCTTTGGCTGGGAGGTCGCCAGGGTCGCCTGGGCCGGCGCCGCGGGGGCAGTCGCCGGCACAGTCGAGAGGCCAGGTTCTGGGACAGGTGGGGCCGCCGGGGATGGACCAGCCTGCTGAGCCGCCGAGGGTGACGCCAGGACCCAGAGCGCCACCAGCACGACGAGACCTCCGAGAAGCCGCGATGTCCACTGCAATCGCATAACTATTCCCTCCCTGACCATTTGATGATGTCTGGTCCGGATGGCGGGAGGATGTACGAGACCGTCCGACTCGGTAGACTGCGGCGTGTGAAGCAATGGGCTGGAATGCGGTGCGCTGCGCTGAAAGGCGGAGAGCACTCACCGGTGCCGGCCGGGCGATCGTGTGTACCAATTGGCCTGAGTTTGGACTCCATACGATGCCCGGGGAATCGAGCGGCTTTGCTCATGGTTGCGCCACGCTACGCACGGTGTCTCGCTGTGACACAGCATGCAGCGTGCCTGTCTGCGAGGAGGCCCCTCTCTCGTATGGCGGCTGATCCGAAGGGTTGGATTTTGTTGAGGAAGCAGGTGCAGTCCAGCAGGATGCCCATTCGGCGCGCAGATGCCGGCGTGCCTCCCCAGTAATCAATTCTCCTGCGGCGTGCCTATCCTTTAGGCGGGAAGGCTTCGGCAGCGCGACTGCCTGGGCCGATCCTCACGAACGAAGGAAGCGCGCCTCTGCACGCTGGGCGAGGAGGGAGAGGGGGTAGCTGATGCAAAAATAAATCCCGGCAGCCAGCAGGTAGATCTCGAAGGAGCGGAAGGTGCGCTCGATCGTTTCCTGGGCGGCGCGGGTGAGTTCAAAGACGCCGATGATGGCCGCCAGGGACGTGTCCTTTATCAGGATCGTGCAGAGACCGACAAAGGGGGGCAACATCCGGCGAATGGCCTGGGGGAAGATGACGTATCGCATGGTCTGCAGTCCGCTGAGGCCGGTGGAGCGGGCGGCCTCCGCCTGGCCCCTGGGGATGGACTGGATCCCTCCCCGGACCACCTCGGCCGTATTGGCCATCATCCAGAGCGACATGGCCAGGACGGCCGCGGGGAACGTCGGGATCTTCAGGCCGATGGCCGGAAGGCCGAAGAAGATGAAGAAGATTTGGAGCAGCAGGGGGATGGCCCGGACGAACTCCACGGCCCAGCCAGTGCCGGTGCGGATGACCGCCCAGGGGACGAAGCGCAGGAGGCCGGCCAGCACCCCGGCGGCCGTGCCGAGGACGATCACGGCGGCCGAGATCTCCACCGTGCTCACGGTGCCGCGAAGTAGATAGCCGATGTTCTTGCCGATGACCGACCAGTCCATAGGAACGCGCCGCCAGAATCTCAGGCTGCCGAGTGGCTGGAAGGGGCCAGGCCTTTGCGCAGGACGCGCGCCTCGGTCAAGTTCAGAACCCGCGTCAGGCCGAGGACCAGGATCACGTAGAGCACGGCAGCCGTGCCGTAGATCTCGAAGGAGCGGAAATTGTTAAAGGAAATGTCGTTTGCCACGAACATCAGCTCCACCATGCCGATGGTGCAGACCAGGGAGGAATTCTTCACCAGGGAGACCAGGTTGTTGCCGAGCGCGGGGAAGGAGATCCGCAGGGCCTGCGGGATGATGATGTAGATGGCCTCCTGGAGCGGGCTGAGGCCCGTGGAGCGCGCCGCCTCGTGCTGGCCCTTGGGGACGGCCTCCAAGCCGGCCCGGAAGATCTCCGTGTTGTAGGCGGCCGTGTAGAGGGTGAGCGCCGACAGGCCGGAGAGGAAGGCGGACAGCTTGAGGCCGAGCTGGGGCAGGCCGAAGTAGACGATGAAGATCTGGATGAGCAACGGCGTGTTGCGGAAGATCTCGACGTAGGCTTGGGTGAGCCCGCGGGGGGGGCGCCAGGGAAGCTGGGACAGAAGCGCCGTGATCATCCCCAGGATCAGGGCCAGGAGCATGGCCACGCCCGAGATGACGATGGTCAGGCCGGCGCCCTGGAGCAAGTAGGGCAGTCCTTGCCAGATGGCCAACCAGGAAAACGTCATGGGTGACCGATTGAGAAGACGGGTCAGCCCCGCCCCACCGGGAAGGCCTATGGTCTCCCGGTGGGGCGGGGAAGGGCGACCCGGGACGGATCAGGGCTTGAACAAGTAGGCCTCGACCTCGCCGAAGTATTTCTTCCAGAGCTTGTCATAGGTCCCGTCCTTCTTCATCTGGTCAAGTTGGCCGTCGACCCACTTGATGAATTCCACGTCGCCCTTGCGCACGGCGATGCCGTACGGGCGAGGAGTGAACGGCTTGCCGACGGGCTTCAGGTCTGGATTCTCCTTGGCCAGCGTCAAGATCAAGATGTCGTCCTGGCAGAAGGCATCGGCCCGCCCGCCTTTCACTGCCAGGACCGCCTCGGACACCTTTCCGAACTTCACCCGGTCGGTCTTCGGCGCCAGTTGCTCGATATCCTTGTCCTGGATCGCACCCTGGATGACCGCCACCGTCTTGCCGGCCAGGTCCCCCACCCCCTTGATCGAGCTATTCTTGGGGACGAGGAGCAGGCCGCCGGACATGAAGTAGGGATCGGAGAACTCCACCACCTGCCGGCGCTCGTCGGTGACGGTGACCGAGGCGATGATGATGTCGATCTTCCCGCTCTGCAGGAACGGGATGCGGTTCCCCGAGGTGACCGCCACGAGTTCCACCTTGTTCTCGTCGTCGAAGAGGGCCTTGGCGAAAATGTGGGCGACATCCACGTCGAAGCCAAGGTTCTTGCCCGAGCTGTCCACATAGCCGAAGGGCGGGAAATCGGTCTTGACGCCGGCGATCAGCTTCCCCCGCTTCTTGACCTCGTCCAGGGTGCCGGCCATGGCCTGCCCGGCCAGGACGAGGCCCAAGAGCGCCGCCACCAGGGCGACCCCGATCCGTGTCGTGAGCCGTGTCTGCCTGTGCATTTTCTCCCTCCCTCTGGTTGGTTGTTGTGGACTCCCGATCTCTGGGTGAGGCGGCGGCCTCCCCTCCCCGGCGCGGCCAGATCATGCGCCGGCCGCGTCGGCGGCCTCCCGCAACGCGGCGCGCTTGGATGAGGCCCGCTCCGGCGACATCTTCACCTCCAGCCATCGGCTGAAGCGGGACATGCTGTACGTGAAGATCCAGTAGACCACGGCGATGAAGAGGTACATCTCGAAGGGGCGGATCTCTCGCTGGCTGACCGTCTGGGCCGCCTTGGTGAGATCCATCATGCCGATGATCGAGGCCAGCGAGGTGTCCTTGAAGAGGACGATGAACTGTGTGACCAGGGAGGGCATCATGTTCCGGATGGCCTGGGGGAGGACGACGTGGAGCATCGTGTGGCCGTAGGACAGGCCACCCGCTGTGGCAGCCTCGATCTGGCCGCGAGGGACGGATTGAATGCCGGCACGGACGATCTCCCCGAGGTAGGCCGCCTCGAAGACCACGAAGGCCGTCAGGGCGACCGTGTACTCCGGCAACCGCTGGCCCGTGATCTGCGGGATGAGAAACTAGAACCAGAAAATCATCATGACCAGGGGAACGCCCCGGAAGAACTCCACGTAGAGCACCGCGGGGTAATAGATCCAGGGGCGGTGGGGGCTCAGAGCAATCGGCAATCCCAAATCTCAAATCGTCAATCCAGTTCAGTGGACCAGGATCTTGCTCAGGAAGGTCCGCGTCCGCTCTTCCTTGGGGTTGGCAAAGAACTCGTGCGGTTCCCCCTCCTCAACGATCCGGCCCTCGTCCATGAAGATGATCCGGTGGGATACCTTTTTGGCGAAGCCCATCTCGTGGGTCACCACGATCATGGTCATCCCCTCCCGGGCCAGGTTGACCATGACATCCAGAACCTCGTTGATCATCTCCGGATCCAGGGCCGAGGTTGGCTCGTCGAAGAGCATGATCTTGGGTTGCATGGCCAGGGCGCGGGCGATTGCCACGCGCTGCTGCTGCCCACCCGAAAGCTGGCCAGGAT
>CAZXXV010000311.1:0-5781 GCA_964644725.1 uncultured bacterium | reverse complement strand
CATGATAGCCTAGAAGCCCTCGGGGAGCAAGCCGGCTTCTCCGGCCGCTCCTTCGGCTTGCAAATCCTTCTTCTTCCTTTCTCGTCAAGGTGACGGCCGAGGACGGCACCTACGGCGTCGGCGAGGCCTCGAGCCAGGCATGGTATCTGGGCGAGACGGCCGACCAGATGGCGGAGCTGTTCCGCCTTTACGATCAGGCGCTCCGGGGCGTGGATCCGGCCAATTTCGCCCTGTGCCACCACCACATGGAGTCGGTGTACGGTGGGGGCATGCCGGGCGGCCGCACCGCGCGCTCGGGCGTGGACATGGCGCTGTACGACCTCGTGGGCAAGGCGCGGGGCGTGCCGGTCTGCCTGCTCTTGGGGGGTGCCTACCGCACCGAGTTCGAGATGCTCACCAACCTGTACCACAAGACCCCGGAGGCCATGGCCGCGGCCTGTCAGGACTTCGTCCGGCGTGGCTTCAAGGGGCTCAAGATCAAGGTGGGCGACGTGCTGCTCAGCCGGGGCTGGAGCCGCGATCACGTCCTGGCGGAACTTGAAACTCAACCGGCTGGGCGGCTTCTTCGAGGCCACGAAGGTCGTCGCCATATGCGAGAGCGCCAACATTGGCGTCTCGGTGGACACCAACCCCTACACGATGGTGGGCGACACCGCCTGCTGCCACATCGCCGCGGCCATCCGCACACCCTACCCCGTGGATTGCGAGGGCCACGTATCCTTCCTCAACTGGGGTCCGCACCGCTTCGTGACCGGAGGAATCACCATCAGGGACGGCCGCGCCAGGCTGCCCGAGGCACCCGGCCTGGGCGTGGACATCGACTGGGACGCCCTCACCCGGCACCAGCAGGCGGGATACCGGCGATAGGGCCGGAACCCCCCGGAGGACCTGCTGCCCTGGCCCGTGTGCTACTTCTGGAGCGAGGTGACCGTCCTGAGCCAGGTGTCGGAGAGCGTGTACCCTTCGGGCAGGGGATCGTCGGGGTCGAGGCCGTAGTGTCCGATGCTGGTAACGTAGCCGCGGCCTGCCACGGTCGTGACGACGGCCGGCTTTTTGCCCGCTCTGGTCGTCCCCACGATCTCCGCAAAGAAGTGCGTGCCGATGATGGACGTGTGATCGAAGAGCTGGCCCTTCCGGATTTGCCTGCGCGCGTGCATCACGGCCAAGCGGGCTGACGTCCCGGTCCCGCAGGGCGAGCGGTCGATGCGTCCGGGCGAGACCACGACCGTGTTCCTGGCGGTGAGGCCGTCACCCTTCTTCTTGAGTGGCCCCATGAACTCTGTGATGGTGATACCCCGGATCTTCGGGTTCTCGGGATGGACGACCGTGAGCTGCTCGCGGGCCGCCTCGCGGATCTTCTCGCCCATGATGCAGATGTCGCGCGCCTCGTCGGGCGTGATGCCAAAGCCGAGCTTGGCCGCGTCCACGAGCGCGAAGTGCATGCCACCGTAAGCCACGTCGACCGCCACCGTGCCCACGCCCTTCACCTCGACGGGCGCCTCCAGGTATTGCACGAAGGCGGGCACGTTGCGGAACTTCACCTGCATCACCTTGCCGCCGCGGCACTGGCAGGTGACGTGGATGAGGCCGCCCGGGGTCTCCAAGTCCAGCTCCGTCACCGGTTCCTTGATCGGCAGGATGCCGGTCTCCAGGATGGCGGTGACCGTACAGATGGTGTTGGAACCGGACATGGGCGGGTACTCGGTTGACTCCATGATGACGTAGCCGAGCTGCGCCCTCGGGTGACTCGATGGCAACACCACATTAGCGCTGTGCACGGCGGCACCGCGTGGCTCGTACAGGAGGAACTTGCGCAGGCCGTCGTCATGGTCCCGCAGGTAGCGCATCTTGTCGAACATGGTCTTGCCGGGCACGTCCACTATGCCACCGGTGACCACCTTGCCGTACTCGCCCTCGGCGTGGACGCCCACGACGTTCAATACCCGTTTCCAGCGCATCGTCTTCCCCCTTCCGTGGCGCGGCCGACGCAAATGGCCGCCCGGATGTCGAGCCCAATGACGCCCGGACGGGCGCCGCGCACGACGGGCGGCTCGCGCACGCCGGCGACGGCCCCCGGACCCTACAGCGCGCCGGAACCTATCAGCAGCGCGAGGACCTGTCAACCGACAGGGAGGCAGATGGGAGCGACGTTCTTCGGTTAGTCTGAGAGGAGACAGAGGAATATTCTTGCCTTGCGGTAAGGTTTCGTCAGGTCACAGTTGCCAAAGACAACCAGGCCATTGTGGACGGCTGTGATTGCGTCTTTCTCGCCCTCCGTCCGCCGATGGTGTCCGTGCTCGGCGAAATCCGTTTCCGGCCCGAGCAGCGAATCATCTCCCTCATGCCCACCCGTCCCTTTACTCAGATTACGAAACTCGTCGAGCCGGCGAAACGGCTGGCGTGGGCCTTGCCGCTGCCGTCGGTGGCTCGCCACGTCGGCCCGATCGCGATCTTCCGGGGTGAGTCGTTTGTCGTGGATCTCCTCGCCAAGGTGGGCAAGCCCCTTGTTGTTCGCGACCTGGAGCAGTTGCGGATCCTGTGGTCATCGACGGCGCTGATCTCGCCCTTCTATGCCCTGATCGAGGAGACGTCTCGGTGGGCGACCGATGCCGGGGTGGATCGAGAGATCGCAGGACCTTACATCGCCGCGATGTTCCACGCCCTGTCAGCATTGGCGATGGAAATCCCGGACGGACGATACTCCAGCCTGGTCGCCGACTCCGCCACTCCCGGGGGGCTCAACGAGCAGGTGCTTCGAGAAATCCGAGAGCGCAACGGGTATCGGGCGTTCCTGGATGCGCTGGATTCGATTCTGACACGAATGGGCGGCACACCTTGCGGTCGCTGGAGTTCCAGGCATCCATCAGAACGATGAAGATGGGGCAGTGGGCCTTCGGGCGCCGTGAGGGCGTCTTGGCTGGTCGCTGGCCCGGATCGGCGTGCCGATCGGTTCGTGAGTTCCCCGCTCCCTCGCCCCGGCAATCCCTGCTACCTGCCCCGGGAAGTCCTGTTGACCCGAGTGTCAGCACCGATCCGAGAAAAACCTTGAACCGCCGGTACCAACGGCATCCGCCTCAGGCGGATTGGTGCGCCAAGGTCGCCAAGATCGGATGGCAATTCGGCAATCGGGCGCACCCAGAGGGTACCCGGCGACCTGGAACTCCTGATTGCCTCCCCGTGGCGTTCTTGTCCGCCTTAGGCGGATTGGCGGTTGATAATTTCGGATTGGGGTCCGCACCTTAACCGGGTGATCGCCTGGCTATCTTCCGAGAAGGAATTGCACGACGCGGGTCAGGAGGTCCGGGTCCTGCAGGTACGCGTTGTGACCCGTGCAGGTGGTCAGCACCGTGAGGGTGGGGGAAGCTGGCAGGCCGATGGCACTCTCGGCCGTCACCACCCCGTCACCCGGCGCGGTGGCCTTGGTGAAGAGGGGATGATCGGTCTGGCCGCGGCCCAGGAACTGGACGCCGTTCCCCATGGCGAGGGCACGCGTGGGTGTCGGACGACACTCGCCGCCCGCAACAAGGCGAGGCACCGCTTCTTCCGCCGGATGGCGGCCGGCCATGCTCTTCTGAAGGGCCAGGGACCGCAGGAGCATCGACTCCACGAACCGGAGGCGCACGGGATCTTGCCCGCCCCCGGGGATCCAGCCCCGCTCAACCCAGGTGCGGAGGGCATACAGGGAGACACGCTCGTCGCCGTTATTGCCGACGAGGAGCGGGACGCGCCCGTCCGGCTCGGCTTGCGGCAAGAGTTGCCACGTGAGCGGCATGGTGAAGACCGCATCGCGGAGCCCGAGGCTCAGGAACCCGAAAAGACTGAAGTCCTCGAGGAGGGCCCGAAACGCCAGCAGCGACCCGCGATGGGGTGCCCCCAGCAGGATCAAGCGATCAACGCTATCCGCGCCGGGCGCATTGATGGCCGCCGCCATCGCCCCAACTGCGACGGGGCACTCCCGGTCGCGCATGGCGTCCCGCCCTCCGTAACGGAGGTAGTACCTGGCCACAACACCCCCGAAGCTGTAGCCGACCAGGTGGACGCGCGACGCCCCGGTGGCGGCCCGGATCCGCGCGATCCGATCCGCCAGGACGCAGGCGCTCTCGGAGAGGTCCCGACGCCAGTCATAATAGACGACGAAAAGCCAGGCGACCCGCGTCCGCTCTTCCCGCTCGGCCGAGGGATTCTCCGGATAGTCCTTGTCACGGGGATGATCAGGATTGCCCCGGACGTACCCTTCCTCGCGGATGAGATGGTCGATGAGCCCCTGGAGCCCGCGGACATCCGTTCTCCGGAGCGCGCGATCGAGCACCCCCGGGACTTCCACTGCCGATGTCCCGTCTGCAGGGAAGCGGGGATCGCCGAGGTTCGCCAAGGCATCGGCATCCGCCCGGAGGGCCAGCGCAGAGAAGGGAGCGAGTACGCCGCCCCGAAGGATGCTGGCGACCTCCCGGCTTATTCCGGGAACCAGGACAACCGGGACCCGGTCCAGCGCGGCGGGCCGCTGGAATTCAGTCTCGCTCCCTGGAGACCCCCGACCGCAACCGGCCAGCAAGCCGACGAGCGCGAGGACGAGGAGAGACGCCTGCGCCCCCCGCGCAGGTTTGGCAGGTTTGGGATCAGACATTAGTAATTTGCTTTTCGAACCAGCGTCATCTTCGCCGGAAACCATCACGAAACTTTGCCCGTTGGCGGCCACCCAGGATAGGACTTTACGCAGCGTTCTTTCAAGATGTAAAGTAGCGCGCGAATCCCGATGTCTTGGTTTTCAGACCTCCTTCACCTGCCTAGACACTGACCTGGAGGCCATCCGATGCTCGACGTGTACCTGCGGAACGGTCGCACCTTCCTTGCGGTCAAGCTCTTCCTGCCAGCGCGCGCGAACGCGGTGGGCGTCGTGCTCTCCCACGGCTGGGGTGGGGCGCATCTGTTCGACGACCTGCATGGGTTCCTCGCCGATTCCGGCGTCACCGTCGCGCCCATGGAACACTGACAACCCAACCACTCGACACACATGGAGGGATGCTATGAACCCAATTGACGCGATCCTGATGGAGATGTCCCATGAGGCTGCGACGACCCGCCGGCTGCTCGAGCGGCTCCCGGCTCAGCACCTCACATGGAAGCCGCACGAGAAATCCATGACCATGGGCCGCCTCGCCACCCACATCGCCGAGATTCCGGGCTGGGTCTCAACCATCCTGGACCAGGATGGCTTCGACATCGGGGCCAGCAACTACACGCCCCAGACCGCCGGCAGCGTGACCGAGATCCTTGCTATGTTCGACAAGAATCTCGCGGTGGCGGAAACGGCCATCCGACGGCAAACCATGGACCGGCTCTCGGACACCTGGCGAATCACCAAGCGGGGTCAGGTGATCGTGGAGATGCCCCGCATGGGTGTGATCCGCTCGCTTCTCCTCAACCACCTGATCCACCACCGCGGTCAGCTCTCGGTCTACCTGCGGCTCAAGGACGTGCCGCTGCCCTCGATCTATGGGCCGACGGCTGACACGCCCATGTAGCGACTTCGGAGTTCCGATTTCAGATCGGGAGGGATTCCGGCAAGGCGAAGGGAGGGAAACGCGGGCAGAGGATCGTAGACCCATGACGGGCGGTGTCCGTCATGGCGTTAATCGGCAGCCTTCGATCTTCGGCGCTCGGTTCGCCTTGGCTCACCAGCCGAGGGCGTACCCGTCCCGGCGCGGGTCGGCGCCGCCCGCCAGGGCACCGGTCACCGGATCTACCCACACCCCCTGCCCGCCCCCGACCACCCAGGACCAC
>CAZXXV010000310.1:0-5784 GCA_964644725.1 uncultured bacterium | reverse complement strand
AGCAAAGGCGCCATCGTGCAGTTCACGAAGGGGCTGGCAATAGAACTGGCGCCTTACGGGATCAACGTGAATGCCGTCGCTCCTGGCTATCTGATGACTCCTCTGGTGAAGGGGTATTTGGAAGCCGACGCCGAGCGGTACAAGCGCATCCTTGCGAGGATCCCGCTCTCGAGGATCGGAAAGCCGGAGGAGCTTGGCGGGGCCCTGGTATTCCTGGCCTCGGACGCCGCCAGCTACATCACCGGCGCCACCATCGCTATCGACGGCGGCTGGGCGGCCGGATAGGTCGCTGCGAGCTCGCGGGCGAGAGCGGGAGCACGGTGGATCGGGCGTCTGTTTCAAGGAGCGGGATCAAAGGAGGTGATGTAGATCCTGGGCGAGGAGTGCGAGATCTGAGCTACTATCGGACGCGGTTGTGGGCAACGCCCGAAAGGAGGACGTCATGAGTGCACGCAGAAGGCTGGGGATGCTGGTAACTGTGCTAGTCCTGTCAGGGGCTGTGGCGAGTCTCGCCTGGGCCGGCGCGAAGAAGTACGAAGGGGTGCCCTTGAGGGTTATGCTTCCCGATGGCTGGACGGAAGCGAAACCAATCAGCGAGCTTCTGCTCGAGGCCGGGAAAATCCTTGGAACGGACGTGAAGATCAGCTGGTATTCCATGGATGAGCTGCGCGACAAGGCCCTGATCGACTTCACGGCAGGCAACAAGACCTGGGACATCCTGGCGGTGCAGTCGTATAACCGGGCCGAGTGGGCCGATATGGGCCTCATCGTGCCCATGGGGAAGTATATCGCCGAGCATCCCGACGTGGTGGACAAGGCGAAGCTCGCGGTGAACGACTACTACGATATCTCTATTCGGAACTACACGCACAAGGGCGTCTGGCTCGGTGCCCCCATGTACGTGACGGGCGTGGCGCTCTTCTACCGGACCGACCTGTTCAACCATCCAGACGAGAAGAAGAACTTCAGAGCGAAGTACGGCTATGAACTGAAGGAGCCGGCGACGTACAAGGAGTTTCGAGACATCGCAGAGTTCTTCACCCGGAAGAAGGGCGAGCCGCTGATGGGGAAGCCGCTGGCGGCGGACTTCTACGGGACGTCCCACTCCAACAAGCCCGTCGGGTTCCTCTGGAGCGACTTCGTGAACTACCTGATAGCCTTTGGAGCGGATGACGTCTACGACCCGAAGACCATGCGGCCGACCCTCAACTCCCCGCAGGCCATTGCGGCCGGCAACTTCATGGTCAGCTTGGTCCCCTTCATGCCCCCCGGGCACCTCAACTACACGAGCGGCGAGTCCACCGCGGTGTTCGCGGAGGGGTCCGTGGCAATGATCATCGAGTACTTCCTGCGCTGCGCGGACATGGTGTTGAATCCGGCCAAGTCGAAGGTTGCCGACAAGGCGGCCTTCACCGTCCTCCCGTCGGTGCCCGGCGTCAAGGGGCGGGAGCATGCCGCGCATCATGGTGGCAATTTCCTCGGGCTGTACAGTCTCTCCGGGAACATGGAGGCAGCCTACAAGACCATCGAACTGGCCTTCTCGAAGGAGATCATGCGGAAGGTCTACCTCGAGAAGTACATCCCCTATGGCTGGATCCCACCCCGCCCGTCGATCCTACATGACCCGGAGATCCAGAAGCGCGTTCCCTGGATGAAGGAGGCGCTTACGAAACTCATGGACCGGAAGGACATCTATTATTTCGAACAGGCCCCGCTGCCGGAGTACTTCAGGGCGATGGACGCAGCGGCGACCGCGCTGCACAAGGCGATGTCCGGCGGCACGACCGTGGACAAGGGATTCAACGAGGCGCAGAAGGAAACAGAGGCCCTCTTCAAGAAGGCGGGGTACATCAAGTAGCGCGACCACAGCCGCGGGGTGGGGGCGGACTCTGCGCCGCCCCCACCCGGTTAAGCTCTGGGGTCCCGATGAGGATCGGTGCATGAGCACGACGATGGGGAAGAGGGCGGGGTCGGGGTGGGCTGGCGTCCTGCGGAACCCGACGCTGATGTTCCTCCTGCCGATGGGCCTGTACCTGATTCTCTGGCGGGCCATCCCTCTCCTGTACACGGTCTTCCTCAGCCTGAACGACTGGAACCTGGTGCGGCACGGCGGGGCGAGGACGTTCATCGGCCTGGACAACTATGTGGGGTTGGTCTGGGACGCGCGGTTCCACGACTCGCTCTGGATCAGCTTCGTGTTCATGGTCGTCGCCACGGGCATCCAAACAGTCCTGGGCGTGGGCCTCGCGCTCGCGACGGATCGAAGCTTCCGGGGCAAGAGCTTCGTCCAGGGTGCGCTCCTGCTCCCCATGTTCCTCACGCCGGTCGCCGTCGGCGCCATCTGGTACATCCTCTTCCAGCCGAGCATCGGCCCAGTGAATTACTTGCTGAGCTTCTTGGGCCTCGGGCCCTACAACATGCTGGGCTCCGCCTCGACGGCACTGTGGGCCATCGTCATCGCCGACACCTGGCAGTGGACCCCGTTCATCTACCTCCTGGTCCTCTCCGCCCTGCAGGGCATCCCCGAGACGATCATCGAGGCCGCCCAGATCGACTGCGCCTCGGACTTCGTGATCGTGCGGAAGATCATCTTGCCGCTGATCAAGGGGACCATCCTCGTGGCCGCGCTGCTCCGAGCGATGGAGGCATTCCGGGTCTTTCCCAAGATCTACGTAATGACGGGTGGCGGGCCAGGCCGCGCCACCGAGGCCTCCGGCATGTTGATCTACAAGACAGCCTTCCGGTTCTTCGAGATCGGCTATGCCTCGGCGATGACCATCATAATGCTGGTGCTTTTGGTAACGGCTTACGGGTTCTATTTGAAGGTCCTTCGCAGGGCCTCGCTGGAGTACTGAGGCCTCAAACGATCATGGTCGCCGCCAAGTCGCCCCTGAAGACCACCCTGATCGTCCTCGTGATTGCGGTCGCGCTCCTGTGGACGCTGTTCCCCCTCTACTACCTGTTCCTGACCTCCGTGAAGTCCATCAGGATCATCATGGAGCGCCCACCGCGCCTGTTCGTCTGGCCGCCGAGCTTCGAGATGTACGAGCGCATCCTGATCAAGGAGCACTTCTACGAGTTCTTCGTCAACAGCTTCATCATCGCCGCGGGAGCGACGCTCCTGGCACTGGCCATCGGCGGACTGGCGGCCTTCGCCTTTTCTCACTGGAAGTTCCGTGGCAAGGAGCCGCTGTTCTTGGTGAGCATGATCGGGCGCATGTTCCCGCCGATCACCACGCTCGTTCCGATCTACCTCATGGTGATGTATGCCGGCCTGCCGGACACGCATCTCGCTCTCATCCTCATCTACGCCTCGTTCCAGGTACCGCTGGTCCTACTGATCCTCCGCGATTTTTTCAGCCAGGTTCCGCGCGAGATCTCGGACTGCGCCTACATCGACGGCTGCACGCCGTGGCAGGTCTTCATCCGGATCATTCTCCCCCTGGCGAAGAACGGGATCATGGCCGCCGGCATCTTGTGCTTCGTGGAGGCGTGGAACGAGTTCATCTTCGCGCTGGTGCTCACCTCCTTCAAGGCGAAGACCGCACCGGTCGTGCTGGCCACCTACGTCGAGAACGAGGGCACGTTGCAGTGGGGGGCGTTGGCGGCGTTGGGCGTCTGGACTGTCATGCCGACACTCCTGTTCATGCTGTTCCTAAGGAAGTTCCTGATCCGCGGGCTGACGGTCGGAGCGCTGAAGGCGTAGCTGCGGATGGTCGCCGCGATTGGAGGAGGAAGGAGGGAACGAGTGGAAAGCGAGGGTGCGCTGCAAGGGATTCGGGTGCTCGATTTCTCTCGGTTCATGCAGGGGCCGCACTGCTCGCAGATGTTAGGGGATATGGGGGCCGAGGTCATCAAGGTCGAGCGCGTTGGGTCGGGCGATGAGAATCGGGCCTTCCCCTTCAACCGGATCCGAGGGGTGAACGCCTTCTTTTTGGCTTTGAATCGAAACAAGCGGAGTCTCACTCTCGATCTGAAGCACCCACGGGGGAAGGAGATCCTCACCCGCCTCATCGCCACGTGCGATGTCCTGCTCGAGAACTTCCGCCCGGGCACGATGGAGAAGCTGGGGTTGGGATATGAGGAGATAAGCCACCGCAACCCCCGCCTCATCTACTGCTCCTGCTCGGGATATGGACAGGATGGTCCATACCGGGACCGGGCCGGGCAGGACCTGCTGGCGCAGGCCATGTCGGGCTTGGCCTGGGTGACGGGACGGACGGACGAGTCCCCAAAGGCCGCAGGAACATACGCGGCCGATGCGTATGGTGCCATGCTGGCGGCTCTTGGCATCCTGGCGGCGCTCGTGGCGAGGCAGCGGACCGGCAAGGGACAAAAGATTGGGGTCTGCCTCCTCGACGCTGCCCTCCACATGCAGTGCCAAGAGCTTACCTACCACCTGAACGGCGGGAAGTTCCGCCCGCGGACGAATCGGGAAATCGCCCATCCGCTTGAGCCGGCCCCCTATGGCATCTATGAGACCGCGGACGGCACGTTCCTGGCCGTGTCGTCAGGGTCTTGGCCCAGCTTGTGCCGCGCCCTGGGGATGCCCGAGCTGGAGAAAGATCCGCGCTTCGACTCGGGGGAGAAGCGGCTGGAGGGGCGGTCCGAGCTGTACGAACTGCTGGGCGAAGTTTTCCGACAGGAGCCGCGGACAAAGTGGCTGGAGAAGCTGGGACAGGAGGGGGTGTGGTGCGCCCCGGTGTACAGCTATGAAGAGGTGGAACGGGATCCCCAGGTCGCGTGGAACGGCTTGATCGTCACGCAGGAGCACGCGGAGATCGGCGAGTTTCGGGTTATCGGGAATCCCATCCGGATGAGTGCGACCCCCCCAACCTATCGGACGCCGCCTCCCCCGCTCGGGGCGGATACCGAGGTCGTCCTGAGAGGCCTGGGCTTTTCCTCGAAGGAGATCGCCGAGCTGCGCGCGGAGGGAGTGGTTTAATGAGAAAACCTTTCTGACGAAGCCGGGTGATTCGCTGAAGGAGGTTCAAGGCATGCGCAAGATCCGCTACTACGAGGACGTCGAAGTCGGGGAGGAATTCGTCTCCCAGACGCGGACGATCACGGAGACAGATGTCGTCAGTTTCGCGGCCCTGTCGGACGACTGGAGCGAGCTCCATATCAGCGAGGAGTTCGCCCGGAAGTCCGCTTTCGGGCGGCGGATCGCCCACGGTCTACTGGGCCTGGTGATCACCGAGGGCCTGAAGCTTCGGGCCGGCGCGGATGAGTTCGCCGGGATCGCCTCCCTCGGCTGGACGTGGGATTTCAAGGGGCCCATCCTGCTGGGCGACACGATCCATGTGAGATGTCACCTGCGAGACAAACGCAAGACGAAGAAGCCGGGCCGGGGCATCTTCTACCTTGCACTCCAGGTGGTCAACCAGCGAGGAGAAGTGGTACAGGAGGGAGAGCACCGCCTCATGGTGGAAACCCGGGAGATCCCCCAGAGCGCCTACGCCTAGGCCGAGGATACCGGAGCGACGAGGCATGGTGAGCACGACCCGATCCAAATTGATGAGCGCAGAGGAAGCGGCTGCCCTGATCCAGGACGGCAGGACCGTGGCCGTTGAGGGGGCGGGGCGCCTCCTGCTCTCGGAGGCAATCTGCGGCGCTATCGAGCGGCGGTTCCTGGAGACCGGCAGTCCGACGGGGCTTACCCTGATCCAGGCGTGCGGCTTCGGGGACGATGGAGACGCGGGCGCGAGTCACTTCGCGCACCCGGGGCTGGTCCGGCGAGCGATCGCCCCCAAAGCAGGGCCGCTTCGGGGTCGTCGCGCGGGC
>CAZXXV010000309.1:2020-5805 GCA_964644725.1 uncultured bacterium | reverse complement strand
TAGGGCACGCAGTGAACAGTGCCCGGCGCTGGCAGACGAAGAGTCGGGCTCTTAATTGACTGTGCTTCACGGAGAGGAGACCACCTGGGAAGATCGTGTGGTCTCCTTTGTGTGTCAGGTGTCAAGAAGGAAGTTCTGAGGGAGACAGACGATGGAACAAACGCTGGTGATGGTGAAGCCGGATGCGGTCCGGCGGAACCAGGTGGGTGAGGTGATCCGCCGCTTCGAGGAGGCCGGACTCACGATCCGCGCCCTCAAGATGGTGTGCATGGAGCGCCGGGAGGCGGAAGGGTTCTATCAGGTTCATCGGGGCCGACCCTTCTTCACGAGCCTGACCCAGTTCATGTCCTCCGGCCCGACGGTGGCGATGGTCCTGGAGGGAGCGGATGCCATCGCGAGGGTGCGCAAGCTTATGGGCGCGACGGATCCGGCCAAGGCGGAACCAGGCACGATCCGGAAGGATCTGGCCACGAACATCGAGCAGAACGCGGTGCATGGCTCTGATTCACCGGAGTCGGCGGCCTACGAGATTCCCTACTTCTTCAGCGCGATGGAGCTGTGCCCGTAAGGATGACGGGGGCCGTCCCACAGTCATGGGCTTCCCGGAGCAAACGGCCGGAGCGGGAGCGTCCGGGGCTGCAACTCCGCGTCGCCCTTGGCGTCTTGGTCGCGTTGTGACGCGCCGACGAGGGGCTTTTTCCTTGACACCCCTGGGGGCCCTCAGTATACTACGCCCGCTTTTTCGCCGGGTTCCCGGAAGATCGCCCGAAGATGTTGATCGAAGTCTCGCAGATCCCGCCCGAGGGGCTGGACATCGCCCTGTCGGAGGAAACACTCGATCTCGGGGAGCCGGCAGACACCTGGGACGGGCCGGCCACTGTCCAGGCCGAGTTGCATGTGGGCCGCTCCGGACGTGGGGTGCTGATCAGCGGATCCTTTAGCAGCGGTGTCGCGCTGATCTGCAGCCGATGCCTGGAGCCGTTTCATTTTCAGGCCGAGGACCAATTCCACCTGTATTGCGGGACTGGTGCGGAGGGCCCCCCAGAGGAGGAGCACGAGCTCACCGATGACGAGCTGGATGTCACCTACCTCGAGGAGGGACGGATCAATACGGATCACCTCCTGCGCGAAAACATCCTGCTCGGCCTGCCCGTTCAACCCCTCTGCCACGAGGACTGTCGAGGGCTCTGCCCGCGCTGCGGCGCAAACCTGAACCAGGGCGCCTGCAACTGCACGGAGACCCGCGTGGACCCGCGGCTGCAGGCCTTGCGGAAGTTGCTGTAGTCCGCCTATGGCGGACCGCTTCCGCCGACACCACCTGACCCCTAGACGCTGTTTCGAGAGAGAGGATGACCAATGCCGCTCCCCAAGCGACGGCACAGTAA
Organism: uncultured bacterium; assembly: GCA_964644725.1. Lineage (GTDB taxonomy): Bacteria > Methylomirabilota > Methylomirabilia > Methylomirabilales > 2-02-FULL-66-22 > 2-02-FULL-66-22. Next base: position 4,420 of record CAZXXV010000309.1, on the reverse strand, counting down.
TGCCCGAACAGGCAAGCGGCGGGCGCACGACGCAGTGCGGGCCGCGGGCCTCAGCCGCTGCCCCCACTGCCAGGCCATGACCCCCCCGCACCGCGCCTGCCGGAGTTGCGGGTACTACCGCGGCCGCGAGGTGGTGAAGAAGACGGAGAAGTAGCGCCGCCTCAGGCTGTTCTGGCGCTTCCGGCTGGCAATGCATGAGCATGGGCTCGCGATCCTCTAGGTCTCGGTAGGGCAACGACGTGGAACGAGAGGAGACCTCCCGCGGGGCGACCGGCTCGACGCGGCCCGGCGTCGCCCGGGTTGCGCTGGATGCCATGGGGGGCGACCGCGGACCCGAGGTGAACGTCGAGGGCGCCGTGACGGCCGCCCGGGAGTTCGGCACCGCGGTCATCCTCGTCGGGGTGGAGGAGGAGCTGCAGCGCCACCTGCGCCAGCACGAAACCCACGGGCTGCCCCTGATTGTCCGGCACGCGCCGGAAGTGGTGGAGATGGGGGAGAGCCCGTTAATCGCGTTGCGGCGGAAGAAACACTCCTCCATCCGGATCGGCCTGGACCTGGTCAAGCGCGGCGAGGCCGACGCCTTCGTGAGCGCCGGCAACACGGGGGCGGTCATGGCCACGGCCGTGGTGGTGCTGGGCCCGTTGCCGGGTGTCGAGCGGCCGGCCATCGCCGTGGTGGTGCCGACGCTCACGGGGCACGCGGTCCTGCTGGATGCGGGAGCCAACGTGGACTCCAAGGCCCGCCACCTGGTCCAGTTCGCCATCATGGGGAATGTGTACGCCCGGGACTTCCTGGGGCTGCCCCGGCCGCGGGTGGGCCTCTTGAGCATCGGCGAGGAAGAATCCAAGGGCAACGAGCTGACGCGGGAGGTCTTCAAGGAACTGGAGGACGAGGCCTCCCTGAACTTCATCGGGAACGTCGAGGGGCGCGACGTGTTCAACGGCACCACCGACGTGATCGTGTGCGATGGGTTCACCGGAAACGTCGCCCTGAAGATCTCGGAGAGCGTTCTGGACGCCATGTTCACCCTGCTGCGCGAGGAGCTGGGGAAGGACCTGCGGGGAAAGGCGGGCTCGCTCTTGCTGCTGCCGGCCTTCAAGCGCTTCAAGCGGCGGGTGGACCCCTCGGAGTTCGGCGGCGCACCCCTCCTGGGTGTCAACGGGGTGTGCGTCATCAGCCACGGCCGGTCCACCGGGAAGGCCATCAAGAACGCCGTCCGCACGGCCGGGGAGTGCGTGGCCAGCAAGGTGATCAGCCACATCCGCGAGGGGATCGCCCTGAGCTAGCCGGCGGCCGGAACAGCGGCAGCTACAGGTTGGAGGTTCGAGCGTCTCATGCCCTGCAGCAGGATTATCGGGACCGGATCGTACGCGCCGCCCAAGGTGCTCACCAACGCCGATCTGGAAAAGCTGGTGGATACCAGCGACGAGTGGATTCTCACGCGGACCGGCATCTCGGAGCGGCGGATCGCCACGGAGGATGAGGCCACCTCGGACCTGGCCTATCGGGCGTCGCTGCCGGCCTTGGAGGCGGCCAGCCTGGATCCCGCCGACCTGGACATGATCCTGGTGGCCACGATCACGCCCGACATGTTCTTTCCCTCCACGGCCTGTGTTCTCCAGGAGCGGCTGCAGGCACGGCGTGCCGGCGCTCTGGACATCTCCGCTGCCTGTTCCGGCTTCGTCTACGGGCTGGCCGTGGCCGACGGCCTGCTCCGACTCGGCACCATGCGGACCGTGCTTCTGGTGGGGGCCGAGACCTTGACCAAGATCGTGAACTGGAAGGACCGGAACACCTGCGTCCTCTTCGGCGACGGTGCCGGGGCGGTCATCCTGCGGGCCAGCGAGGGGGAGCCGGGCATCCTCTCTACTCACCTCTTCGCCGACGGAACCAAGGGGCCGCTCCTCATGATGCCCGGGGGCGGATCCCGCCACCCGCTGTCCCAACGGGTGCTCGACGAAGGGCTAGCGGCCATCCAGATGGCCAGCGGGAACGAGGTGTTCAAGGGAGCGGTGCGGGCCATGGAGGACGCGGCGCTGACCGCCTTGAAGCACAACAACCTCGACGTGGGGGATGTGAACCTCATGATCCCGCACCAGGCCAACCTGCGGATCATCAATGCCCTGGGGCAGCGCCTGGGCCTCACCGACGACCGGGTGTGCGTGAACGTCCAGAAGGTGGGCAACACCTCGGCGGCCTCCATCCCGCTGGCCCTGGATGGGGCGGTTCGGGAGGGACGGGTGAAGGCCGGAGACCTCATCCTGTTGTGCGCGTTCGGAGGCGGGTTGACCTGGGGGTCGGCCCTGATCCGTTGGTGACACGCTTCGCTCAATGAAAAACGGACAACTGACAACCGCGGGCCACCAAAAGGAGGGGGAGACTTGGGGATCGTGTCATCCT
>CAZXXV010000309.1:0-1920 GCA_964644725.1 uncultured bacterium | reverse complement strand
ACTGACAACCGCGGGCCACCAAAAGGAGGGGGAGACTTGGGGATCGTGTCATCCTCCGGTTGTCGGTTTTGAATTGTCGGTTTGAAATTTTGGATTGAGTCATGGGCAAGATCGCGTGGGTCTTTCCGGGTCAGGGGTCCCAGGCGGTCGGGATGGGCCGGGAATTGGGCGAGGCATCTCCTCGCTGGGAGATTGCCAACGCCGCGCTGGGGTTCGACCTCCGGCGGTTGTGCTTCGAGGGGCCGGAGGCAGACCTCACGCTCACGGCCAACACCCAGCCGGCGATCTTGACGGCCAGCATCGTGGCGCTGGATGCCCTGGTGGCGGCAGGCGTCACCTTCGATTTCGTGGCCGGCCACTCCCTGGGCGAGTATTGCGCGCTGGTGGCTGCCGGTGCGCTGGAATTTGCCGATATGGTCCGCACGGTCCGGGCCCGCGGGCAATTCATGCAGGAAGCTGTGCCCCCGGGTGAGGGTGCCATGGCAGCCATCCTGGGGCTGGACCGCGGCCTGGTGGCCCAGGTCTGCGAGGAGGCGCGAGGCGCCGGGGTGGTGCAGGTGGCCAACCTCAACGCCCCGGGCCAGACGGTGATCGCGGGGGCGGCGGGGGCCGTAAAGCGCGCCGTGGAATTGGCCAAGGCCAAAGGGGCCAAGCGCGCCCTTCCGCTCCCGGTGAGCGCCCCCTTTCACTCCGCCCTGATGGCGCCGGCGGCAGCGCGTCTGGAGGCCGTCCTGCGCACGTTGCCCATCCGGGATCTCCGCGTGCCGTTGGTGACGAACGTGGACGCGGACCTCCTGACCGAGGGCGCGCGGGTGGTGGACGTCTTGGTCCGGCAGGTGACGGCGCCCGTCCGGTGGGAAGAGGTGGTCACCCGCCTGATCAAGGAGGGTGCCGGGACCTTCGTCGAGGTCGGGCCAGGGAAGGTCCTCTCAGGCCTGATCCGGCGCATCGCGCCGGATGTCCGGGTCCTGAACGTGGAGGACCGGTCCTCACTGCAGGCAACGATGGAGGCCCTGAAATGAACCTCGCAGGAAAGGTTGCGGTCGTCACGGGTGCCGCGCGCGGAATCGGGAAGGCCGCGGCCACTCACCTGGCTTCGGAGGGGGCGACCGTTGTCATCGCCGACATCAATGGGAAGGCCGCCGGGGAGACGGCAACGGAATTGGAGGCGGCGGGCCGGACGGCCATGGGCTGTCCGCTGGACGTCACCAACCCGGCCCAGGTTGCCGCTGCGGTGGAGGCGGTGCTTGCGCGCTACGGGCGGATTGACATCCTGGTCAACAATGCGGGCATTACCCGGGATGCGTTGATTCTCCGAATGAAAGAGGAGGAGTGGGACCAGGTCCTGTCCGTGAATCTGGATGGCGCCTTTCATTGCGCCCGGGCGGTTCTCCGCCCTATGCTCAAACAAAAGCAGGGCGGGCGAATCATCAATATCGCCTCCGTGGTGGGGAGCATGGGCAACGCCGGTCAAGCGAACTACGTCGCGTCCAAGGCCGGGCTGATCGGGCTTACCAAGGCGCTGGCCCGGGAAGTGGCCTCGCGCAGCATCACCGTCAATGCCGTCTCGCCGGGGTTCATCGAGACGGAAATGACCGCGGGGCTTCCCGATTCTGCCAAGCAGGCATACCTGACCCAAATCCCCCTGGGGCGCTTTGGCGCGGCGACGGAAGTGGCGGCCGTCGTGGCCTTTCTGGCGTCCGAGGGGGCGGCGTACATCACGGGGCAGGTGATCCATGTGAATGGCGGCATGTGGTCCTCTTAGCTGGTCACCCGTCGGGAGAAGGAGGGCATTGTGAGCGCGACCCTGGAAGAGAAAGTGAAGAAGATCATCATCGACCAGTTGGGAGTGGACGAGGCCGAGGTGACCCCCGAGGCCAAGTTCATCGATGACCTCGGGGCGGACTCCCTGGATACCGT
>CAZXXV010000308.1:0-5827 GCA_964644725.1 uncultured bacterium | reverse complement strand
GATGTGGAGCGGGTGGCCAGGCACGGCGAGACCGTGGCCCTGGATCCGGCCGCCCGCCCCAAGGTCGAGGCGGCCCGCCATGTCATCGAGGCCGCCCTGGTCGCGGAACGACCTATCTACGGGGTCAGCACCGGCTTCGGCCCCCTGAGCGACATCTTCGTGGGCGCGGCCGACCGCGAAGCCCTGCAGCGGAACCTCCTCCGCAGCCACGCCATCGGCATCGGTGATCCCATCGGCGAGGCGGAGACGCGGGCCACGATGCTCCTGCGAGCCAATGTTCTCGCCAAGGGATACTCGGGTGTCCGGCCAGAAATCATTGATCTGCTCTGCGAGTTGCTGAACCGCGGGGTGCACCCGATCATCCCGGAGCGTGGCTCTGTAGGCGCCAGCGGCGACTTGGCCCCGCTGGCGCACCTGGCCCTGGTCCTGATCGGCGAGGGCGAGGCCCGGTATCACGGAGAGCGGCTGCCGGGGGCCGAGGCATTGCGCCGCGCCGGCCTTGCTCCGGTCACCCTCAAGGCCAAAGAGGGACTGGCCCTGATCAACGGCACCTGCGGCATGACCGGGATCGGTGCCCTGGCTCTCACGCGTGCCGAACGCCTGGTCAGGCTCGCCGACGTGGCTGGGGCCATGACGCTGGAGGCCCTGCGCGGCTCCCAGGTTCCCTTTGACGAACGTCTCCAGGCGGTGCGCCCCCACCCCGGCCAGGCGGCTTCTGCACGAAACCTGCGAGTCCTGCTCCAGGATTCCGAGGTGATGCTCTCCCACAAGGACTGTGGGAAGATCCAGGACAGCTACACCCTTCGCTGCATGCCTCAGGTTCACGGCGGGGCCCGAGACGCGCTGACCTTTGTGCGGGAGACGCTCTCCCGCGAGTTGAACGCGGCCACCGACAATCCCCTGATCTTCGCCGACTCGGGCGATATCCTTCCAGGCGGCAATTTCCACGGGCATCCGGTGGGCCTCGCACTGGATTTCCTGGCTGTGGCGCTGACGGGACTCTGCGGCATCGCCGAGCGGAGGATCGAGCGCCTGGTGAACCCGCAGTTGAGCGAGCTGCCGCCATTCCTCGTGAAGGCGAGCGGCCTGCATTCCGGGTTCATGGTGGCCCAGATCTCGGCCGCCTCGCTCGTTTCCGAGGCCAAGCTCCTGGCGTCGCCCGCCACTGTGGATTCCATTCCTACCTCCGGTAGCAAGGAAGATTTCGTGAGCATGGGCTGGCTGGCCGCCGTCAAGGCGAGCCAGATCGTTGAGCTCCTGGCCGCCGTCCTGACGCTGGAGTTCCTGTGCGCTGCCCAGGGCCTCGATTTCCTGCGCCCGCTGAATCCCGGACGGGGGGTTCGCCGGGCGTACGAGGTGCTCCGATCCCACGTGACCCACCTGGATCAAGATCGCGTCCTGCGGCAGGATTTCGATCGCGTGCTCCCCCTGCTCCTGGACGGCACCCTGCTTTCCGCCGTGGAAGCGGCCGTCGGCCCGCTTGCTTGACTCAGAGGATGACCTGCCGTTGAGTCCTTGACGAGACGGCACGATCCGTGGCCTAATTGCACAATGTGGGGCGGCGCCCCGGAGCCTTTGCGGACGCTGCTCCAAGGCTTCCATGATGACTTGCACGGCACAAGAGGAGGAGAAACCCATGGATCAGAAGACGTGGAGAAGATGGGGAACGTTGCTCGCGGTTGCCGCGCTCGCGATGCTCGTGGCAACCCCCGCGCTGGCTCAAGCGACAATCAAGATCGGCTTCTTTGCCCCCATCACCGGGCCCGTGGCTGCCGATGGCGCCAGCGCGAAGCAGTCGGTCGAGCTGGCCTTGAAAGACGTCAACGCTGCCGGCGGGATCAAGGGGAAGAAGATTGAGCTCATCGTCTACGATGATCGTCTCAACCCACAGGAGGCGGTGGCCATCGCCAACAAACTGATCGAGAAGGACCAGGTCGTGGGCGTGGTGAGCGGCTCCTACAGCGGCCCGACCCGCGTGACGGCCCCGATCTTCGCCAAGGCCGGCGTGCCCATGGTGGCGGGCTACGCCGTCCACCCCGACGTCACTAAAGCCGGCGAGTCCAACTTTCGGAACGGTTTCCTGGGCGAGGTTGAGGGCGGTGCTGCGGGCGAATACGCCGTCAAAGTCCTGAAGAGCAAAAACCCGGCCGTCATCAACATGGACAACGACTTCGGGCGCGAGATCTCGGCGGGTTTCATCAAGCGGGTCGAGAAGCTGGGCACCAAGGTCGTGGTCCAGCAGGTGTACAAGTATCCCGGTGAGAAGGACTTCCGCCCGTTCCTCACGCGGATCAAGGATGCCAAGCCCGACTTGATCTTCGCCGCCGGTTACTACGATGTGGCCGCACTGATTGTGCGCCAGGCCAAGGAACTGGGGATCACCGTCCAAATTCTGGCCGAGGAAGGCTTCGACTCGCCGAAGTTCATCGAGCTGGCCGGCAAGGACGCGGAGGGGGTGATCATCGCCACCAACCTCGATCGGGATGATCCCCGACCCGTAGTGCAGAACTTCCTGAAGAACTACAAGCAGGCCTACAATATTGACCCCGACATGGTGGGGGCGTCCAGCTACGACGCCTTCATGATCCTCGTCAATGCGATCGGGCGAGCGGGGACGACCAACCCGAAGGACGTCATCAAGGCTCTGCTCGAGACCAAAGACTACAACGGACTGACAGGAAAACTCAGCCGCTTCTTCAAGGGCGAGGCGGTCAAGCCGGTGCAGTTCCAGATCGTCAAGGACGGGAAGTTCCGGCGCCACGGCGTCGTGGATAACCCAGAGGTCATCACGCCGCCAGCACAATAATCGACAGGGATAGCGACAGCGACAGGGGGAGAAAGAAGCCGTTGGTTTCGCTGTCGGATTTCGCTATCGCTGTCGAACGGCCTTGACAGCGATAGTGACAGCGGGGGCGGGGGGCTGACCGGTTCGGCCCCCCGCCTTCTCGTGTCGGGCCCTGGTCGAACACCTCAAAATTATCCACAGATTACGCAGATTACAATGATTATTCCGGACGGACTTGTCGGATGAAATCTGCGAAATCTGCGTAATCTGCGGATCATTGGTATCCACCGGGATGATCTGGCAGCAGATTGCAAACGGCATCGCCACGGGGGCGGTATACGCCCTCACGACCCTCGGCCTCACGATGGTCTACGGGGTGCTGCGCGTGCTTCACGTGGCGCACGCCGGCGTCTATGCCCTGGGGGCCTACGTCGGCCTCTGGAGTTTCCGCGCCACAGGGAATTTCTGGCTCAGCCTGGTGGTCGCCATGGCCGTCTGCGCTCTGGCCGGGCTGCTCATCGAACGGTTCTTGTATACCCCTCTCCTTCACCTGCCGCGGATCATCCCGCTTATTGGAAGCATCGGTCTCTTCATCGCTATGGAGGAGGCCTTCCGGATCGTGGCAGGGCCGTACGGCCTCGCCTACGATGCAGAGATCCGTTTCGGGAGCCTGGCCTTGGGGCCCCTGCATCTCACGGCCCCGCAGACCCTGATTCTCGTTGTTACCCTGGTGCTCTTGGGACTGCTCTGGCTGCTCCTGTCCCAGTCCAAGGTGGGCTTGGCGATGCGGGCCACAGCGATGGATGCGGAGATCACGTCCAGTTTCGGCGTCAACACACACGCCATCGTGACACTGAACTTCCTCATCGGCTCTGCCATGGCTGGAGCCGCCGGGGTCCTCATCGGGGTGTACGACAACCAGGTCTGGCCCACCATGGGCAGCGTTCCGGCGTACAAATGCCTGGCGATCGTCGTCCTGGGTGGCTTGGGCAACATCCCCGGAAGCGTCCTGGCCTCGTTCCTCATTGGATTGGCCGAAACACTGTTGATCGGGGTCGTCGCCATCCCGTTCCCCCGGGATGCCCTAGCCTTCGTCGCCATGATCCTGGTCTTGATGTTTCGACCCTACGGCCTGCTGGGGAAGGCATAATGCCGATAGCGACAGGGACAGCGAAGATGACTCGGACCCGTTCCCCGCGTTTTTCGCTATCGCTGTCGCTATCCCTGTCGGATCTCGGATGTTAAGTGGCTATCTCGTCACCGTCCTGATTACCATCGGCATCTACGTGATTCTGGCCCTGAGCCTGAACATGATCACGGGCTACGCGGGCCAGATCTCTTTGGGCCACGCTGCCTTCATGGGCATCGGCGCGTACACCTCGGCCCTTCTCTATACCAAGGCGGGATTCAGTTTCTGGTCCGCTTTCCTCGTTGCCGGCCTCGTCGCGGGGCTGGTCGGCGCAGTGCTGGCGATCCCATGCCTTCGCGTGCGGGAGGACTTCCTGGCCATCACCACCATGGGCATAAACTTCGTGGTGGAAGCGACGTTCCTGTACGTGCCCTTCTTCGGCGCCGGCATGGGGATCGGCGGGATCAATCCCCCGAGCCTCTTCGGCAGAGAGATCAGCAAGCCGGGTTTTCTCGTGCTTGTCGCCGGGGTGATCCTGGTCGTCATCGCCGTGGATCGCTGGCTCAATCGGTCGTGGGTCGGCCTCGCATGGGCCGCCATCCGGGAGGATGAAGAGGCCGCCGATGCCATGGGAATAGATGTCGTGCGCTTCAAGGTCTTCGCCTTCACCCTGGGGAGTGCGGGCGCCGGATTGGCCGGGAGCCTCTACGCCCACTTCCTGACCTTTATCATGCCGGTCAACTTTAGCTTCGCCCAGTCCATCGTCATCCTCTCCATGGTGGTCTTCGGGGGAATCGGTACGCTTCGCGGGCCCATTGTGGGCGCCATCGTCCTGGGGGCATTGCCCGAGATTTCGCGACCGGCGATGGAATATCGCACGCTCCTGTACGGCGTCCTCCTGCTCCTGCTGATGCGGTATCAGCCGGACGGTATCCTGGGAGAGCGCAGCCTGCTCGTCCGAGGGTGGCGTGCGCTGCGGTGGCAAGCTGCAGCACAATGAAAAATGGAAAACCGACAACCGACAACTGAAAATGAAACCGACTACCTGCCTTGTCCGACCGTTGTCAGTTTGTAATTGTCGGTTTTAGCTTTCTAGCTGTGGGGAGAGCCCCGATGGCTCTGCTGGAGATCGAGCATCTGACGAAGGAATTCGACGGCGTCACGGCCCTGCAAGACGTCAGGCTCGAGGTGCGCACGGGGGAGATCCTCGGCGTGATCGGGCCCAACGGGGCGGGGAAGACGACCCTGTTCAACTGCATCACCGGGATGTTCCCACCGAATCGAGGGACCATCCGGTTTCGCGGAGAGCCGATCCAGGGCCGGAAGCCTCACCAGATTGCCCGCCTGGGTATCGCCCGCACCTTTCAGATTGTGCGACCGTTTCCCACCCTCTCCCTCACGGACAACGTCCTGGTGGCACATGGCCACCAGTACTATCCTCGTCTGCGCGCCTCGACGACAGCCTGTCACACACGCGCCAGCCTGGAGGTGGCACATGGCCTGCTGGAGCGAGTGGGAATGACGACCGGGCACGAGCGGCAGGCGGGAACGCTGCCCTTAGGCCTCAAGAAGCGACTGGAAATCGCGCGGGCGTGGGCCCTGAACCCCTCATTGCTCCTCCTGGACGAGCCGTCGGGCGGCCTCCGCCACGAGGAATCCCAACAGCTCCTGGAGCTGATCCGCCGCCTGAACCAGGAGGGTATTACCGTTGTCCTCATCGAGCACAACATGCCGATCGTAATGGGCGTGTGCCAGCGTCTGGTGGTTCTAGACCACGGCGTTCAGATCGCCGAGGGCGATCCCGCCGCCATTCAGCGCAACCCACAAGTGATCGAGGCCTATTTGGGGAAGACGGTCAACTAAACCGACGGCACTAAGTAATTGAACATACTGACATGATCCTCTGAGGGCTC
>CAZXXV010000307.1:0-5841 GCA_964644725.1 uncultured bacterium | reverse complement strand
TCGCATAGGGTGACGTCCGGAAGTCGTTGACGACCATCCCCTGCCGGCGCTCTGCAACGGTCCCGGCGACCCGTTCCCCGAGGCGCAGGCGCTCCTTGCGCAACCACTCCCGCTGGCCGGTCCAGGCGCGCGGGACCAGGACCTGGGCCGCCTCGTCCCAGAGGTAGAGCGTCCCATTGACGGCCCCGGCCAACTCCACGACGCGATGGAGGATGAGTTCCAGGAGGCTGGTTAGGTTCAGCTCCCGGGTGATCTCCGCGGTGACGACCTGGAGGGCTTCAAGCTGCCGCCGTCGCGCCTGTTCCCGTTGAAATAGCTGGGCGTTCTGGATGGCGATGGCGGCGTGCGCCACGAAGCTGTCGAGGAGACTCTCGTCGTCGCGATGCGGGGTGAATGGCCGCTCGCCGTTCAGTGCCAGGACGGCGAGTAGGGAATTCTCCATCAGGACCGGAATACCGAGGAAACTCACGAAGCCGTGCCGACGTGCCCAATCCTGACCGTAGAATCGTTCGTCAGCAAAGCGGTCAGGCGCATTCAGGACCGTACGGTGCTCCGCTACCCAGCCGACGCCTCCCTCCCCGTATCGGAGCAGCCGTTTCGGATGGTCGATCACCTCCTCCTTCGTCGCTGCCCGCAGCTCCACCGTGCGCTGGGCCTCGTCCGCCACCCAGAAGGTGACGCACTTCGCCCCGATAAACTCCCCTGCCTTCTCCGTGATCTCGTGCAAGACCGCGTCGAGGTCCAGAAAGGATGGGATGAGCTGAGTGATGCGCGTCAGCGCCTGAAGCCGCTCGAGGCGGCGGCCCAGTTCTTCGTGCAGCCGGGCGTTCTCAATGGCGATGGCGGCCTGGGTGGCGAAGAGGGCGATGATTTCCCGATCCTCCTTGGTGAACAGCCTCAGGGGGGGTCTGCGATTGACCACGACGACCCCGACGAGGCGGTCGCGGTAGAGCAATGGCTCCGCCAGGACGGCCGTATGGGTGGTGGTCTGGAGGATGTCCGGCGTAGCGTAGGGGGAGGCCCGGAAATCGTTGACGATCAGCCCCTCTCGGCGCCGGGCGACGGTCCCCGCCACCCCCTCGTCGAGCCGGAGGTTCCCGCGATGCCCGCCAGCGGTCCAGGCCATCGGCACCAGCACCTGCGCCCGCTCGTCCCAGAGGCGGATCATTCCCTCGCCGCTCCCCAGCAGGTCCACGGCCCGCTGGGTGATGAGCCCCAGGAGTTTGGACAGGTCCAGTTCCCGTGTGATCTCTGTGCTGACGGTGCGGATCGCCTCGATTTGCCGCGTCCGCTCGACGAGTGCCGCCTCGGCCTGCGTGCGCTCAGCGAGTTCCTGGCGGGCTGCCTCGTAGAGCCGGGCATTCTCGATGGCAATAGCCGCCTGCGCCGCGAAGGAAGACAGGATGTTCACCTCTTCCTCGCTGAACTGGTGCGGGGTTCGGGTCGAGATGGCTAGGACTCCGTGGACGGTCTCGCCGTGGACCAGGGGAAGCGTGACCGAGGACACCAGCCCCTCGGCCGCCGCCCATGCCTTGTTGATGAATCGCGGATCCTTCGTGACATCCGGGCTGATGACCGGTTGCCGCGTGCTCGCGGCAAGGCCCAGCAGCCCCTCCCCGGGCCGCATCCGGAGCTTTACCCCTCCTTCAGGGTCCCGCAGGCCGATACTCGCCACCAAATGCAGCTCATCACTGCCTTTCGGCCACTCCCACAGCCGGGCCGCCGCCCCAGGCAACAAGGTCTGGACTGCGGCCAGAATCCCTTTGAACACCGCCCCGGGATCCAGTCCAGTCGTCAACATCCGGGTGACATGGTTGAGGATCTCAAGACGCCGCGCTCGCTGAACCGCACCCTCATGGAGCCGGGCATTCTCGATGGCGATGGCGGCCTGGGTGGCGAACAGACCCAGGAGATCCCGGTCAGCCTCGGTGAAGGGCCGCTCAGCGGATTCCCGGTCGACGTTGATGGTGCCCACCAGCCGGTCGTAGTACAGAAGCGGTTGCCCCAGCGTGGCGTGATGCGTTGTCTGCTCCAGGATATATGCGGGCACATAGGGGGACGTGCGGAAGTCGTTGACAATCATCGCCTGCCGGCGCTCGGCGACGACCCCGGCGATCCCCTCCCCCAGGCGCAGGTAGAACAGCTTGTGGGGGCTGACCCCCGCCCGGTGGCGGGGGATCAGGACTCGCTCGGCCTCGTCCCACAATCGGACCACCCCCGAATCCGCGCTGACTAGCTCGACCGCCCGGCAGATGATGAGGTCGAGCATCCGATCGATGTCCAGCTCCCGGGTGATCTCCTCGCTGACGACCCGGATCGCCTCAAGCTGCTGCGTCCGCCGCGCCAACGCTTCCTCGGCCTGCGTGTGCTCGGCGAGTTCCTGGCGGGCCGCCTCATAGAGTCGGGCGTTCTGGATGGCGATGGCCGCTTGATCCGCGAAGGCGGAGAGGTAGGTAATCTCCTCCGCTGAGTAGACGCGAGGCGCTTTCGTGTTGAAGACCAGGACGCCCAGAACCCGGCCCCCCAGTTTCACGGGAAGCCCGAGGTAGGAGATGAGACCGTACTTCATGGCGTGCTCGGGATAGCGCAGGCGGGGATCCTCCCGGCAATCGGCCACAGCCAGCGGGCGCCCGGTCTGCGCCACCTGTCCCGAGAAGCTCTCGCCTACCGGTATCGCGAGGCCTTGCTCTACCTCCAGCGGAAGGCCCATCCCAACCCGGTAGCGCAAAACGCGCGCCTCCTCGTCCAAGAGGAACAGGCGCACGATGGGTGTTCCGGAGATCGACGCTGCCTGGTTGACGATGGCCCGCAGGATTTCTTCCAGATCCAAGGAGGAGGCGATCGCCCGGGTCGCATCGATTAGCGCCGCCAGTTCCCTGTTGCGGCGGGCCATGTCTGCCTCCCGCGCCGCCACGGCCCCGAGCGCGTTCTGGAGCGCTGCGGTGGCCTTATCCACCTCGCCTGCACCCTCCATCCTAGATCTCCCGGTCGCCGGCGCCAATCCTACGGACGGTCGCGGTCAGCGCCTGCAGTGGTCGCCAGATATCCCGGGCCAGCAGCATAGCGATCAGCCGTCCTCGAAGGCCCACACCGCCAGACCGCATCATAGCTCCATTCCCCGATCCGCTATTCCCGATTCGCTGTCGCAGGCTGGCCATTGAAACGCACCCTATTGTCCATTCAGCACGGTTCCTGGTCAATCGCAAACATCCCCACCCGCGAAAAAGGTGCGCCGCGCGGTGCGGAAGAGCTCTGCGCACTGGTACGGTGAGGCTGAAGCAGCAGTTGGAAACCTGGATTGCCGATCGCGGTTCGACCGCAGATCGTCGGTCTGAAATCCTGAATCAGTCGCCCGGCCCCGCAAACGGCAACACAACTGTGAAGGTGCTGCTTCCCTCCTCGCCCTCAGATTCGGCCCAGATCCGGGCAAGGGTGCGCGGAAAAACCGGTCCATCACCGCCATCAGCAGCGGGGCATGCCGGTCAGTGCGGCCTCGATGGCGGCGATGAGGCCTTCCGTGCGGAAGGGCTTCAGTACACAGGCTTGGGCGCCGGCGGCGTAGGCCTCGCGATTGAGGTGGGGATCGTCGCTGACCGTAAGCATGACAACGGGGATTTGCCGGGTCTTCGCGTCCTGGCGGAGGACCCGGCAAACCTCGTAACCGTCCATCCCCGGCATCAGGACATCGAGCAGCACGACATCCGGCGGCTCGGCGGCAGCCAGGGAGAGGCCGGGGCCGCCGCCCTCCGCGCCGCGCACTTCATAGCCCGATGACCCCAGGACCGCAGCCACCAGCTCGCGGGTCTGGGAATCGTCGTCAATCACCAGCACACGCTTCGGCCTTCTGCCTGCTGCCTTCGGCGAGTCTGACGTGCGATTATTCATTGCCGGTGACGGATATGATGGCGCATACGGTTCAATCGAGACTCGGCAACCGCAAATCTCAGGTCACTGCCCGCGTCGGCCAGCTTCCAGTTCGGCGATGCGCGCCCGGAGCCGTGCGATCTCCTGCAGCCGTGCGAGAGTCTCGTGGCGGTGCCGGACCGCCCGGTGGACCGCCAGGACCACCAGGTCATGTTGCAGCCCCTTGACGATGAAGTCGAAGGCCCCCAGTTTCAGGGCGGCGATGGCATTCTGGGAGCTGGGGTGGGCGGTGAGCATGATGAGCGGGAGATCGGGGTCTTGCGCATGCAGCCGCTCCAGGACCTCCAGGCCGGACATGCCGGGCATCATGATGTCGAGAATCACCGCCTCCAGCGGGTGCTGCCGGGCCAGCTCGAGGGCGTCGGACCCATTGCTGGCCGCGAAGACGCGAAAGTCGTGCTCGCTCAGCAGATCCCCGTAGAAGTCTCGCGTCAGGGCTTCATCATCCACCAGGAGGATCGGCAGCAGGGTCGGGGGCGAGGGCGCGGGTGGCGCCGCAGCCACCAGGGTGGCCAGGGCCGCCCGCCGTTGCGCGTGAGTCGCGGCGTGCAGCTCGTGGAGGTAGGCCAGGGTTCGGTCGAGCTCCTGGCGGATCCCACGCACCTTCAGCATGGCCGCCACTCGCGTACGGAGATCCTCGGTGTTGACCGGCTTCGTGAGGAAGTCGTCGGCACCACTCGTCAGGGCCGCCTCTTTGTCTTTGATCTGCGCGAGCGCCGTCACCACGATGACAGGCACGCTCGCCGTCGCGGGATCTTGTTTCAGCCGCTGGCAGACCTCAAAGCCGTTCATCCCCGGCATCATCAGGTCCAGCAGGATCAGGTCGGGGGGCGCCGCGGTCGCCTGGGCCAAGGCCCTGACCCCGTTGTCTGCCTGCTCCACCCGGTAGCCGTCCTCCGTCAGGATCGCCTCCAGCAGTTCCCGATTCCCTGCCTCATCATCCACCACCAGGACCCTCTCGGCCATGCCACACCTCCTCGATCAAGGAACAGAGTAACAAAGGAAAGGAATAAAGAGGCTGACCTTCTTGCCTTTTCGTTTTCCAGATGTCCCTTGGTCCCTCGGTCCCTGCGCTGCTCCTCTGCGCCCCTGCGCCTCTGCTCCCCTGCCCCCCCGCCCTGTTCTTCTTGTCCCTCTGCCACTCGGTCCCTTTGTCACCGGTGGGGAGGAACCGGTGACTCGTCTGGATGTCCAGTCCGAGGCGTCTGTCAGAGGGTCATAGTGGTGATCTTGTACCACAGGCTCCGTTCCAAGTACTGGAAGTCCATCGGCTTGGTGATGTAGTCGAAGGCGCCCATCTTCAGCGCCTGACGGCCCGTCTCCTCCTCGTTGACCGCCGTGACCATGATGACGCCCACCTCGTGGTCGATCTCCCGGACCCTCCTGAGCGTCTCCAGACCATCCATCTTGGGCATGCGGATGTCCAGGAGGATCAGGTGAGGCCGCTCCTCCTTGAGCTTGCGCAGGGCGTCTTCGCCATTGGAGGCGGTGAGCACCGCGTAGCCTTTGGCCGTCAGGAACTCTGAGAGCAACTCGCGCGCATCCGGCTCGTCGTCAACGACCAAAACTCTCGGCATAGCCTCCTCCGAAATCATGGAGCGGTCAACTAGAGTCTGCCGGCGTCGGGAGGGGTGTCTACCATCCAGACAGCGACAGCCACCTCACAGAGGGATTCTCTCTTGCTTCCTGGGCCCCTCGCGCGTGAGCGGGCGGACCCTCGAGGGGACGGCTTTCGGGATAGCCACCTTCCCCACATGGTGCAGAGACCGCCGCGCCGCGGGGCGGGTACGTCCTCCCCCGACCGGCTTAGTGCTGCCGAACGCAAATACGGTGACACTCATTTCTGCTCCCTCTCCCTGGATGCTCGCTGTATGCCACACTTGAGACTGGGGGTCAGGGGCCAGCCCTGATGCCATG
>CAZXXV010000306.1:2751-5841 GCA_964644725.1 uncultured bacterium | reverse complement strand
CCGGAATAGGGGTAGCGATCGAGGTCGTGCAGACTAGTTACGGCAGCCGCGCGCAGCGGATTCAGATGCAGATAGCGCACCAACTCCAGTAGATACGATTCCTCCTCCACTACAATGGACTTGTACCGATTCTGGAAGAGGTGGCCACTCCGCCGGTGGCGGCGGTTGAAGACCCCCGCATAGCCCGTCAGTAACGAACGCATGACCCGTGCGAGCGGGCTCTTCCCCGTGCGCACCAGGAGGTGGAAATGGTTCGGCAGGAGCGCCCAGGCGTAGATTCCGATAGCGCCCGTCTCGGCGAGTCCCGCCAGACGAGCCACGAAGTCGTCCCGGTCGTGGTCGTCGCGGAAAA
Source organism: uncultured bacterium (assembly GCA_964644725.1). Lineage (GTDB taxonomy): Bacteria > Methylomirabilota > Methylomirabilia > Methylomirabilales > 2-02-FULL-66-22 > 2-02-FULL-66-22. The sequence goes on along the minus strand of CAZXXV010000306.1, from coordinate 5,489 downwards.
TCAGTTGTCGGTCCAGCCCTCGCGCCATCACGTGATGCAGGACGCCTGGCGCATCTAGTCGCGGCCCGCGTGGCATGGTGGGCCTCCCCTCATCCCAGTGGCACTCCAATGTCCTAAAACATCAATAATGCCCCAACGTCCCCTAAACGTCCCCTAAAGTCGGCCAACGCGTTGCAACCGCATACCGGAGTGGGTGATTCGGTGCCGCCCCGATCTACGCAACCTGGTAGATGGCCAGGCGGAACGACGGGGGTGGGATAGGCTTTCGCGCCGCCTTCGCTGCCTTGATCCAGGCATCCTTCGCCTTGAGGACCTCCGCCAGCGCCTCTTCTGGCGTCTCCCCGAAGGCTGAGCAATGGCGAAGGTCGGGGATGTCGGCGATGTATCCCTCGTCCTCGTCGCTGTAGAAGACGTTGATGTGATAGTCCTTCATTCATCCTCCGCCAGGTGAAGATTGTAACGTTCAATCAAGTAGAGCAATTGCCTGACCTGGTAGGGTTTCGCCTCGCCCTGAACATCCTGGAGGTTGAGCAGCTCGGGGATACCTGGGTGCGTGAGGATGTGGAGGAGATCGCGAAACCGCACATTGTGCGGGGCCACAAGGATTCGCTTGAGAAGCCTTCGCGGTCTCATTCAGCGAAAGATCCGGCGCGCGATCTTGGGCGACGTGAACGCGGTCAGAACGTACCGCTTCCCTGCGGGCGATGTCAAGGCAAAGTCACGGGTCGGCGCCAGGAGAGGGAGACTCGGGGCTTGCGGGATCACCTGGCTGGTCGCCTTGGGGTTGCTCTGGCTCCCCCTTCATGCGGCGGTAGATGGTCCGCGTGGCGATGCCCAGGAGCTTGGCCGCGAGAGTCTTGTCGCCCTTCGTGTAGCGAAGGGTTTCCTCGATCAGGCGATCCTCAACCTCTTCCAGGGGTGTGCCGATAGAGATCACTAAGTGGCGGGCGGCCTGGTCGCTGCCCACGACCGTCTCGGGGAGGTCCGCGGGCGAGATCATGGACGAACGGGTCAGCACCACGGCGCGCTCGAGCACGTTCTCCAGTTCGCGCACGTTGCCCGGCCAGGAGTACGTCTGAAGGATATCCAGAGCCTCGTCCGTGAACCCGGTGATGCGTTTTGCGTTCTTGGCGGCGAAGCGGCGGAGAAAGTGCTGCGCGAGCAGCGGGATGTCTTCCCGACGCTCCCGGAGTGGAGGGATCTGGATCGTGATGACGTTCAGCCGATAGTACAGATCCTCGCGGAACCGCTTCTCTCTGACCAGCGCGGCGAGATCGGCGTTGGTGGCCGCCACCAGCCGAACGTCCGCCTTGAGCGTTCGCGTGCCGCCCAGTCGCTCGAACTCTCCCTCCTGGAGAACCCGAAGGAGTTTCGCCTGCGTCGCCGGGCTGAGATCGCCGATCTCGTCCATGAAGAGGGTACCGCCGTCCGCTAGCTCGAAGCGCCCCTCCTTGCGGGCCACGGCGCCAGTGAAGGCCCCCCGCTCATAGCCGAACAGTTCGGACTCCAGCAGCGTCTCTGGCAGGGCGGCGCAGTTGACCTTGATGAAGGCCCGGTCCCGTCGCGGGCTCCCGTGGTGGATGGCGTTGGCGATCAGCTCTTTGCCGGTCCCGCTCTCCCCCTGGACCAGGATTGTGGCAGCACTGGGCGCTACCTGGCTCACCAGGTCGAGGGTGCGGAGCATGGCCGGGCTACCGCCGATGATCTGGCCAGCACCCTGCAACTCCTCCAGGCGCTGTTGGAGCGCACGGTTCTGGAGGACCAGCGCCTGCTTCTCGGCGGCCTTCTTGATCGTCTTCTCGAGCTGGACGCGCTTGAATGGTTTGGTGATGAAGTCGTAGGCCCCCTCCTTCATGGCCTCGACCGCATCCTCAACCGTCCCATGGCCCGTGACGACGATCACCTCCACGTCCGGGGCGATGGCCTTGGCGGCCTTGAGCAACTCCTGCCCCGAGAGCTTCGGCATCTTCAGGTCGGCCAGCAGAATGTGGATGCCTCCCTCCCGCAAGCGATCCAGGCCAGCCTGCCCATCCGTGGCCACAGCGACGTCGAATCCGAGCTTCTCCAACGTCCGGGCGAGCGCCTCGCGAACAGCCTGGTCGTCGTCCACCACCAGGACGCGGATATCGGCAATGTCGCTGGTCACGGGCTTTGCCCTCCGTCAGAGATCGGGAGGATCAGGCGGAACGTGGTTCCGCGCCCAGGCGCACTCTCGCAGGTCAGGCTCCCCCCGTGATCCACGGCGATCTGGCGCGCGATGGCCAGGCCAAGACCAGTCCCGCCCTCCTTGTTGGTGAAGAACGGTTCGAAGATCCTGTCCAGATTCTCCGCCGGAATCCCCATCCCGCTGTCGCGCACCTCGATGAATACAGAAGGCAGTAGGCAGCCGGCAGAAGGCAGTCCTGTCGTGTCATCTTGCCTCCCGCTTTCTGCCTTCTGCTTTCTGCCTTCTGCCCCCTGGTCCAGGAGCCTTGCCTGGATTGTGATCATCCCTCCGTCGGGCATGGCCTCGACCGCATTCCGGATCAGGTTCAGGAGCGCCTGCCGGATCTGCCCCGGGTCCAGGAGGAGTTTGGGCTGTCCGGCCGGAACGTTCACCACCAGCTCCACCTTCCGGGCGCGCAGTTCCTCGCGCACGAACTCTGCCAGGTCCTCGATCACGGACACTATCCCCGCGACCTCAAGCTTGGGCTTAGGCAGGCGCGCGAAGCGAAGGTACTCCTCGGTCACCGCGCTCA
>CAZXXV010000306.1:0-2651 GCA_964644725.1 uncultured bacterium | reverse complement strand
CCGCCACCGGCCGTGGCCAGGCCGATCCCCGGGCCGAAGTGGGCGGCGGCCAGCGCAACCAACAGATAGAAGAGCAGATAGAAGTGGCTCTCTCCGCCTCCGGTGTGCCAGACAAAGAGCGAGACGAACACGAGGTCGAGGCCGGTGGTCACGAGGAGAGTCAAGCGGAGACGGCCGGGCCAGGCCCAAATGGTCAGGAACAAGAGCGCCTTATGAGCGACGAAGGCCCAAGCCAGTGGGGCAACGTGCGGCTGATGTTCGGGCCGGATCGGCACCAGGAACAGGGCCACCAGACCGCCAAGCATGGCGAGAGCGCGGAGGACCGCGAAGCTTCGCTCCTCGGTGGCCCAGAACTTCACCTCATCGGTCGCCATCAGGATGCGTCCTCCCATGGGGGCCAGCGATCCGTGCATTCACAGCCGGGGTGGGATACTTGCTGGCTCGTCACGGCTCAGGCGGGCAGACCCTCTCCCCGCTGGATTGTACAGGGGAAAGGGAGGTGTGGGAAGCCAAGAAGCGCAACCGATTTCGCTGAGGAAAAGAGCAGGAGGCCAACCCGGCGGGCCGGTTTTGGAAGCTTGACCACCCGGTCGGCTGACAGCCCTCAAGCAAGGTCGTCAAAGAACGTGGCCAGATTCTCGAAGCGCTCGAGGTGCAGGCAGGCGTCCACCATCCTCTTGCGCTGGTCCTCGGTCAGGGCCGGCGTCGCCAGGTTGTGGAATTTGGCCACCAGTTCTTCCTGGGACATGGGATTCTTCGGATCGCCCTTGGGGAAATCTACCCGGGCCGCATGAGTCTGACCTACCCGCGTCCTGATCTCGACGACTGCCGGCCAGCGATCCGGATAGACCTTTCCCAGCTCTGCGTCCCGAACCAGGGAAATCCGCCGGATGATTCCCCGAATCTTAGGATCTTCCAGCCGATCGGCCGTGAACGCCGAGAGCCCTACCTGCCCGTAGACCAAGGCGGTGGCCACGCAGAACGGAATGTTAAACTTCGCCGCGTACGGATCCTTGGGTTTGACCTTTTCCAGGAGATCGAGGGCCGCCGGGTAGAGGGCGATCTGCACCCTCTCAACGTCCATGGGTTGTAGCGAGTGCTTCCGGCGGATCTCCAGGACAGCATCGATCGCCGAGTGGATGTGGTAGCACGCCGCGTGGGCCTTGAACGATGTGGATAGAATCCGGGGCGGTGTGCTCCCCAGACCCTGGGTCAAGCGGCTGAGATCGAATTCCTCGGCCATGGCACGACAGAATCCCTTCTCTCCCTCGAAGATCCGAGTTGCGGCTGTGAACCCCTGCTCGGCCAACAGCGCGGCGAGCAGGCCGTCCGCCGCGGCCTTGGCGGGATGCAACTGCTTGGACATCGCGCCATCCGACAGGAACTCCCACAACCCCGCGGCCTGCGTCCCGGCCGAGCCCAGCGCCATCGCCACCTCTGGTTTCGACAGTCCGAGGATCTTCGCGACCGCGGCGGCGGCTCCAAAGGTTCCGCACGTCCCGGTCGTATGCCAGAACCGGTAGTGGGACGGCCCCATCGCCTCGCCGACGCGGATGGCCACCTCGTATCCGACGACAATGGCTGCGAGAAACTCCCGGCCGGATGCGCCCTCCCGCTCCGCCATGGCTAGCGCCGCGGGGATCACTGGAGCAGCCGGATGCAGGATGGACGCCTTGTGCAGGTCGTCCATTTCCACCACGTGGGAGGCGGCGGCGTTCACCAGGGCCGCCATGTGGGCCGATGACCGCGAAGCGTCCGACAGAAGCGTGGCCTCGGGATTCCCGCCCAACGACTTGGCCACCAATAGCATCGCCATGGCTGGCCTGGACCCCTTCCCCGCATAGACTGAGCCGAGCCAGTCGAGGAAGCACAGCCTGGCCATGGCCAGCGCCTCCGCCGAGAGCGCCTCGTAATTGGTATCGAAGATGAATGCCGCCATCTGTTCCTGGATCGTCGTCATGACTTGCCTCTCCCTCGATTCCCATCGGTCCTTCCCTGGCCACTTCCTTGAAGCGAGGCAGTCGTCCGGATCTCGTCCGAGTACAGCTTCTGGATGGCGATCGCGTCCGTGGGGCACTGCGCGCGACACAGGTCGCACAAGGTGCACCTGTCCTCGTTCTCGACGATCACGTCGGCCAGCCCGTTCCGTGCCACGAAGATGTTGACCGGACAGGCGGTCGCTCGAAGCAGCCGTTCAATCTGGTCCCGGCCCGCCGGGGCATCCTCCACGCGCAGCACGGCACCGGCCTTCCCCCGGCCCCCGACCGGCACCTGGGCCTTGACCATGATGGGGAGGGGAATCGAGGGCAGGACGTGTTCGAGGTCGGCGGCCTGGCGGACGAGGGCCCCCCGGGGGATCTCGAACCCTCGGGCACGGAGGATCTGCTTCGCCTCGTGTTCCAGAAGCTGCATCGAATTCAGAAACGGCGTCAGGCGTATCCCAGAGAATTGGATGCTACCAGAGAACCCGCGCGAGACCAAAAGGTTTCAATAGAGAGGGCCCGCCGGAAGGGGCCCGGGATTTCCTCGCTGGGGTCGTCGCCCTCCCCAAGCTAGACGAACAAGTGGGAGAGCAAAATCCGAAGGCCGATAAGATTCAGGATGGCTCCACCCCTTTCTCCCCTTGGCTCCCTCCTTGGCTTCCCGGCGAC
>CAZXXV010000305.1:0-5851 GCA_964644725.1 uncultured bacterium | reverse complement strand
CATCCAGGGAGAGGGAGCAGAAATGAGTGTCACCGTATTTGCGTTCGGCAGCGCTAAGGCAGGGCGATCGTGTGGAGCATCATGAACGGTGTGGGGCTGAGGGCGCCGCCGGGCTCGACGAGGACGAAGTCGTCGTTGTCCCAGGGACCCCGGACGAGACGACGAAGGTAATCGAGCGAGCCGGGAATTTCCGCGTAGGTCATCCCGAAAGTCTCGGCGAACTCCCTGGCGTGGGCGCGGCCGATCTCCATATCACCGGTCCCGTGATTGATCAATGCAACTCGGGTGTAGTGCTTGAGGAGTTCCCCGGCGATGTACCTGGCATCCTCCTCGCCATACTTCGGCAGGTATTCGTTCTTGTAGCTGCTGAGTGAGGTCGACCCGTACAGCGCCCAGCCCGGAGTGATGTAGTAGGTGCCTGGGCAGGCGGCCACTTCTTCCTCGTACCGCTCGACCGAGCCCAAGAGGAGGGCGATGCAGTCGTGCACCTTGGGCAAGACGATCGGCGCCTGGCGCGCCGCGACCCCGACCACCCCGTTGCTGCACAGGCCGTAGCCCAGGACGATTAATTCGACGTCGGACGGCAGGCCATCCACGACCTCCTGGATCGCCGCCGGCATCTTCCCCGGTGTCCGGTGCAGCCCCTGCGGCAGATAGGTGCGAGCGAGCTCGGGCGGCGCGATCGCCTCGAACTCGTCCTTGAACACCTCGCAGGCGATCAAGTGCCGCTTCGCGGCGCTCATGGCTGGTAGCTCATAGCTGATGGCTAGTACCGACCGAATTCCCGCGCCGCCTCGAACATGGCCAGGATGTTCTCCGCCGGGACCTCGGCCTGGATGTTGTGCACCGCGCCTAGCACGTAGCCCCCGCCGGGCCCCAAGTCGCCGATCCGCCTTCGGACTTCTTCCTTGACCTCTTGCGGCGTTCCCCTGGGCAGCACGCGCTGGGTATCAATGCCACCCCAGAAGGTGATATCCCGGCCGAACTCCCGCTTGAGCTTCGCGCTATCCATATCCTTGGCGGAAACCTGGATAGGATGCAGGGCATCGAAGCCCACCTCGATGAGGTCTGGGATGAAGGCCGCGACGGAGCCGCAACTGTGCAGGAGGACAGGCTTGCCAAAGCGCTTTACCGTCTGGACCATCTGGGCGTGGTATGGCTTGATGAGCCGGCGATAAAGCGCGGGGTTCATCACCGGTCCCTGCTGGGTCCCCAGGTCGTCGCCGAACATGGCGAGATCCACCAGGTCCCCCACCTCCTGGAGGGCCCGCTCGGTCAGGCAACCCCAGAAATCCACGTAGCGCTCCATGAAGGCCCGCACGAAATCCGGCGCGACGATGAGATCCTCAAGGGAGGCGGCGTACCCCCGCATGAACTGGAGCTGGTGGACGAGCCCCACGCCGAGGACGAGGATGATGGCGGCGTCGGTTCTGGCCCGATGCGTTTGGGCTTGGCTGCGCAGCGTGCGGAAGCGCCCCGGATCCAGCGGATTCGGCCAGGCGAACTTCTCCACCAGCGCTGGATCCGGCTCCTGCCCGTAAAAGGGGCCGCCGGAATTGATGAAGTGCTGGCCCTCCGCCAGATGCTTCCAGGTGATGCCCCACTCATCGTACAGGGAACCGTCCGGCAGCTCCCTTTCCGGATTTTTGTCTGGGTTGTCCAGGATCACGGCCCGACAGTCGACATCGAGGTAGGTGAGCAGACGCTCGTCCGGAAGCACGCTGTTGGACCGGCGGGAAAGGTAGGCGATGGAAGGGGCCTCACCAAAGCCAAGGTGAGCCACCAAGCGACGATAGGCGTGGATATTGATGGTGCTGGCCAGCGTCCCGCCCAGGTCCACCGGAACTCGATCCGGCTGCTGGCGCTTCAGGGCGGTCAGCACGCGCTCTCGATGCGTCATGACTGAACCTCGCGACCTGTCTTCACAAAGGCGTTCGGCTGTTTCCGCCTCTGGCGGATTCGAGAGCTCGGCAGTTCACTCAAGTTCGGCGAACACCCGAATCCGCCAGTCCGCCGAGTACCCACGGCATCGCCGTGGGTGACGGACTCCTTCGGAGAGGCGGAAACTGTCGAACAGCCGAACGCTTTGTGTTTCTCCGTGGTCTCCGGATTCCCAGGGATTCAGTGTCTCAGGCGAGCCCCAAGAGGGCTTTGGCCTTCTCCACGGCCGTGGCCGCGCTCTCGCCGTAGCCGTCGGCGCCGATCTCGCTGGCGAAGGTCTGGGTGACGGGCGCTCCGCCGACCATGACCTTCACCTTATCCCGAAGCTGGGCCCGGTCCAGCGCCTGGATCACGTCCCGCATGTTCAGCATGGTCGTGGTGAGCAGCGTGGAGATCCCGACGATCTGGGCGCCGCTCTCCTTGACTGCCTGGACAAACTTCTCCGGGGGCACATCGGTTCCCAGGTCCACCACCTCGAAGCCGGCGCCCTCCCACATCATGCAGACCAGGTTCTTGCCGATGTCGTGCAGGTCCCCTTTCACGGTGCCGGCCACGGCCACGCCCACTGGCTTGACCCCGGCCTGGGTGAGCAGCGGCTTGAGCATGGCCAGCGACTTCTTCATGGCCCGCGCCGACACCAGGACCTCCGGGACGTAGACCTCGTTGCACCGGAACTTCTCGCCCACGACTTCCATGCCCGGGACCAAGGCCTCGTTCAGGATCTTCTGCGGCGGATACCCTGCCTTGATCGCCACCTCGGTCAGGACGGTACACCCCTTCAAGTCGCCGTTGATCACCGCTTCCTTCAGTGCACTCAGGTCCATGGCGGCCCCCTTCGCGAAATCCGTGACAAGATCGCCCATCTGCATCGGCCATTAACTATGGCCCGTCGGCCGGGGATAGGCCAGCGCGAATCACCAAATGACTGCCCGACCGGACGTCTGGTGGAATGGCCCGTATGGAAGAACCGGCCCAGGAAGAACGCAGGCTCAGGCAGTCCGGGTACCGATCCACTCCCGGAAAAAGGGGTCGGCGATTCGGTGTTCACCGTTGGCCTTGAAGACAATCTGCTCTTTTAGTAGCTGCCGGAGAGAGGTCTGTACCGAGGAATGAGAGCCCAGGCGATGGGCCGCAAGGAACTTGCTGGCGAAAACGTTCCGGCCGCCGCCTCTGGCAATGGCCTGTAGGACCTGCCGCTGGTGCAGGGATAGCTGCTCCCAGGTCGTGCTGAAATACGGTGCCTCTTGCTCCACAATAGCCGCAATGGCCTTCGCGATGTCTCCCTCTACGATCCGATCTACCCTGCCTGCACACAGTGCCCACAACTGGTGGCAGAGGCGCTGGACGTTGTAGGGGACGTCGTCCGCCGCAGCTAGAATGGCGTCCAATACCTCGGCGGAGACACGGAGGCGGCCGCGCCGGAACCGCTCCTCCAAGAACGGCGCAAACTCGTCCTGGGGGATGGTGCCGAGGGACATGAGCCGGCCGAACTTGTAGAACGGACTCCGCTCGCGGGTTGCCATGTCCTGGAGCGCGCTCTGTCTGGAGCCAGCGAATAGATAGCTCACGTGGCGATGCTGTTGGAAATGCGACCGCATGGCCTTCTCGAGGCCGGTACCGGGGAACCGCTGCATCTCCTGGAACTCGTCGAAGGCGAGGACCAGGCGACGCTTCCGCTTCGTGGCGAGTCGCTCCGGGAGGGCCAGGACCTCTTCCTGGAGAGCAAGCCCGCTCCGTGGTGAACCGCCGATGTCGAGGGACAGTGTAGGCCGACCGGTAGAATCCGTCCCCACCTGGGGGCGCAGCCGTCCCAGAAGATCCATGGCCAGGCGCAACAACTTTTCCGGCTGGGACTCGGCCGCCCGAAGGATCGTCTGGGCCATCAGTTCCAGTAACTGTATGGGTGTAGTCGTCCGGAAGGTGTCCACATATGCCACAAGCATTCCTCGGGGCCGCAGCCGATCCAGGAGGGTGAGGATGAGGGAGGTCTTACCGTACCGGCGGGGCGAGAGGAGGAACAGGTGTTGTCCGTCGCTGAGCTCCCGGGTCAGCTCTGTCAGCTCCCGGCGGCGATCCGCGAAATCGCTGCCGGTGACCACGGAACCGAACTTGAAGGGGTTGTCCATCCTGGCCTCCGGGTTATGCAATTCTACATTATGCAGAAATGCATAATGCAATTGCGCATAACGTAGCCCGAAACCGAATCCCAGTCAAGACAAGACTAAGGGTCGAGGGTCCTCTCTCACCTTCCCCTTGACACAGGAGTCGCCAGAGGCCATCCTGCGCGCATCGTTGGGCAACCACCGGTCATCCAGGAAAACCATTGACCCGCCGGTGGGGTCCGGGGCCCACGACTTCAAGAGCAACTCCCTGTCATCTCATCTGATCGGCCAACGCAGCCTTGGGGGGATGAACGCCGGGGAAGCCGACCAGCCTCAAGCTTTCAGCTTCCGGACGACTTTCGCGTATATCACCAACACCTGTCATGGCAGTGAGTCGTTCCCCCGCGGTGATACCATTGGGGGAGGTGCCCACAATGACAAGGGAAGATGAGATTATTGGAACAATCGAAGATGTTGTTGGGGACACTCGATTAGTGGATCGAGGGATTAATGTAAGCACTGCGATGGCCGGGAAGCCCCATGGCTAGGCGGCAATATGCACTGAGTACCGGGTTGCCCGGACTGGACCGGGTCCTCAAGGGCCTTTTGCCGGGTGACAACGTCGTCTGGCAGGTGGACACCGTTGAAGACTATGCCCCCTTCGTCGCGCCGTTTTGCTCCGATGCGCACCGGCGGGGGAAGAAGCTCGTCTACTTCCGCTTCGCCCGGCATCCGGAACTGGTTCCGAAGGGTAGCGGGGCAGAAGTCCACCGCTTGAACCCCGAGGTAGGGTTTGATACGTCTACCACCGAGATCCACAAGGCGATCGAGACGGCCGGACGAGGGACGTTCTACGTGTTCGATGTCCTGTCCGACCTGGCGGCGGACTGGTACAGCGACCTGATGCTCGGCAATTTCTTTCAAGTGACCTGCCCATACCTCTACGACCTGGAAAAGGTGACCTACTTCGCCTTGTTCCGGGACAGCCACTCCTCTGCCGCCGTGTCCGCCATCCGCGACACGACCCAGCTTCTTCTGGACGTCTTCCGCCACCGGGGCAACCTGTACGTGCACCCGCTCAAGGCGTTTCAGCGGCACTCCCCGACGATGTACCTTCCCCACCTCTGGGACGGGGAGGAGTTCCGGCCCCTGACGAAGAGCGCCGCCCTGGCAGAGGTCCCGGCCGAGATCACGGAGCAGCGGGTCGATTCCGTTTCGCGGACCCTTGACATGTGGGACCGCAAATTCCTTCAGGCGCGGGACGTCCTGGATGGGGTCCAGAGCGGCACGCGTCTGCAGGAGGAGACGGACGAGATCTTCCTCCGGACGCTGCGCATGATGGTGACTCGGGACGAACGCGTCATTGCACTGGCCACGCGGTACCTCGATCTCCCCGACCTGCTTGCCATACGGAGGCGGATGATCGGGACGGGACTGATCGGGGGCAAGTCCGTGGGGATGTTGCTGGCCCGGGCCATCCTGTGCAAGGCAGACGAGCGCTGGCGGGCCCTGCTGGAGCCGCACGACTCCTTCTACATCGGCTCGGACGTCTTCTACACGTACCTCGTCCGAAACGGCTGCTGGCAGGCAAGAAGGGAGCAGCGCAGCGCCACTGCCTTCCTGGATGGTGCGGAAGAGGCGCGGCGCAAGATCCTCACCGGGTCGTTCCCGGACTCCATCCGCGAGCAGTTCATCACGATGCTGGAGTATTTCGGTCAGTCGCCTATCATCGTCCGGTCGAGCAGCCTGCTGGAGGACGGATTTGGGAACGCCTTCACGGGCAAGTACGAGAGTGTCTTTTGTCCCAA
>CAZXXV010000304.1:0-5859 GCA_964644725.1 uncultured bacterium | reverse complement strand
GGTCTCGATCACGCGGGCGTGGTTGTCGGCCGCCCACTCGTAGGAGTAGTCAATGAGCTTGGGCTTCGTCGGGTAGAGGGGATTGGGGGCATCGCGGGCCGTGAGATACCCGAACTGGGCCAGCCATCGCTGGAACTTCTCCGTTCCGGCGAAGTTGACGACTCTCTTGGCGGCCTCGAGCTGCTTGGTTCCCTTGATGATGGTGACGATGTTGCCTTCATAGCCGAGCCCTTCCTTGGGCGCGCTCCAGTAGATGGGGAATCCCTGCTGGAGTCGCTGCGGGACCTTCTCGTCCGAGGTGAGGCCCAGCATGTACTCGCCGCGCCCGACGTGCTCCAGCGGCGCGTTTCCGCTCCTTGTGTACTGGGCCACATTCTTGTCGAGCTTCTCGAGGAATTCCCATCCTTTCTCCCAACCCAGGAGCTGCACGAACGTGGCGTTGATCATGAAGGCCGTCCCCGAGGTCACCGGCGAGGGCATCACGATCTCGCCCTTCCATTTCGGGTCGAGGAGGTCGAACCAGGACTCGGGCATCTTGTAGCCCTTCTTGGCCAGGAGGTCCTTGTTCCCTACCAGGACGAAGCAGGAGGTGCCTACGTCGAACCAGGCCCAGTCCTTGTCCTTGTATCGGGCGTGGATGTCGCGCCACGCCGGAGGATCGGGGTAGGGCTCCCACAGCCCTTCCCGCTTCCCCAGGATGGCCGGCCCCGGTCCGAATCCGAAGAGAACATCGGCGCCGATGTTCGGCTTTTCCGCCTGGACCCGTGCCCACAGTTCGCCGCCGGACAGCCCCAGGGTCTTCACCTGGACACCGGTGTTCTCCGACAGGATCTTCGTGAGGTCCTCCTGGATGACCAGCATGTAGGTGTAGATGCGAACTTCCTCTGCTGCCTGTGCCGATCCGATCCACCAAGCCAGCAGCAGAGCAACGGCGAGCATCCTGATCGCAGAAAGCAAGCGTTCCATCATCGTCCCCCCGTTCTCAGGCCTACCTGACTGAGCATCGTCGGGAGCGGCGCCCTGGCGCGCAGACCCCGCGACCCCCGGAAATCGGCGCGCGGGGCAGGAGCCGAACGGGACGCCGAAACCCGGCGCCATGACAGCAAGATAACGAGGACCTTATCATTCCTGCACGGTGGCCGTCAAGGTCGCGGCCAGTGTGCGAGCATCCCGCCCCCCAGGAGGAGAGACAGACAACGCACCTGCACGATCTAATGCCGACAGAGAGGAGAGGTTCTGGTGAAGGCTGAAGTTACCATGGGGCGTACGCGGGCTCGCGGGAGCGGTCGGCAAAGGGGCTTGGTGACCGGAAGGCTCGGCTCTCGTGCGCACACGGGCGCCAGTTCAGGAAGCGCACATTGCCCGCGCTATCAAGTTCACTTCCGCGGAGCATCGTGGAGGCCCCAGGCGTCCGGGTCGGTGCCGCACGACAGCGCGGCGCCGCCAGACAGTGGTGTCAGGACGTCCACCTTCGCTCCGTCCCTGATCACCGACTCCAGGGTCAGGATGTCGCCATCCACGATGACGGCGACTATCTGGCTCATGGCGTCCTCCTGAAGTCCCTCCCGCGGCAGGTTCGCGCGGAGCCCGGGATAGTCGGCTGCCAGACGCCTCCAGAGATCGCGGAGTGTGAGCGTCCCTTCCCAGGACAGGGTCAGGGTGCGCTGTCCGATCCATTCCTTGAACGGGCTGGAGAACCAGAATGTGGCTTGGGGCATTCGACGTCTCACTCAACTCTGACGGAGGATTTGCCAGGCCGATGGCCCTCCGATTCCCGGTTGCGTCCGCGCAGAAGTCTGGTTTAAGATATCGCCGAAATCAAGCAGAAAGAATGGAGGCGGCCTGCGTCCCCGATGCGGCCCGCTGATTCCGAATGAGTTCTGCTCTTACGCCAGGCGCGATTGACACGGCCGTCGTGGTCTGTCCACGGCCCGAGCTGCTGGAGGCCCGGGTGCTTGGGGCGCGGGTGGCCGGCGTGCCGCTTCTCACCCGCACGCTCCTGACCGCCCAGCGGGCCGGCATCGAGCGGTTCGCCATCGTCGCCACAACTTCCCAGCAGGCCACGCTCCGGGCCCAGCTCGAGGGCGAGCCGCGCCTTCGCGGGCGGGTTCGATGGTTCGAGCCATCAGAAGACCCGAGGCCGCAGTCGGCCCACAGCCTTGTCCTCCCCCCCTCTGTCATCGTGGACGCAGGGGCCCTCCGCGCGTGGCTCCTGCGAGTGGTGGGCGGCGGAGCGGTGACGGCCCCCGATGGCGGGTGGATTGGACCGCTGGCCGTCCCGTCCGCATTCCTCTCGCCGTGTATCGAGGCGGCACTCCGGGGTCAGAAGGGCCTGATGGGATTCCTGGAAGAACTCCACAGGGAGCACCGGCTGGAGCGAGTTCCATGGGATGGGGTGCGGCATCAGCCGGTCCGATCGCTGGGGGAGGTGCCAGCCGTCGAGCAGGCTATGCTCGCGGCGCTCAGGAGTTCGGAGGACGGACCGATCGTGGACCGCTTCGTGAACCGCACTGTGTCGGCGTGTCTCACCCGGTGGCTGATCACCTCGCGCGTGACCCCTAATCAGATTACCTGCGCCGGCCTGGTCACCGGTCTGGCTGGCGCCTGGCTCCTCGGCAGCGAGGGAATGCTCAAGTCCCTTTGGGGGCTCGTGTTGTTCCAGCTTTCCGTGATCCTCGATCACGTGGACGGGGAGGTGGCGCGGCTGAAGTTCCTCTCCTCGCGACTGGGCAAATGGCTGGACAACGTCAGCGACCACGTTGTGGACTTGGCGGTGATCGGGTTGCTCACCTGGCGCGTGGCCGGCAATGGACCCGCCGCCCACTTCGTGGCTCTCGGCGTGGTCGCGGCATTCGGTATCACGCTTGCATTTTTTGTTGTGTTTCGGTGGTCGGTTTCCGGGCAGCGCCTCGAGGTCCGTACAACAACGCCGGCACACCTCCTGGCACGAGCCCTGACTGTGCTTGCCAACCGGGACGGCTTTTGTCTGCCATTGTGGGTCGCGATCCTCCTGGGCCGCCCAACGTGGTTCTTGTGGGCACTTGCGCTCGGGGCCAATGCCTATTGGGTGGCGTGGCTTTTTATCTACGGCCTTCCATCCCGATCCATGGAGGCGGTCGGTGGCTCCGCCTCGGAGGATTAGCGGATACGTGGTATACTGGCTTCACGGTCTGATGAGGGGAGAAAGGGATATCTTGCCACGGGCATGAGACTTGCTCGTTTATCCCACGGCATGTATCTATCCGCCCGGAAAACCGGCACATGTTGTCCGATTAGCCGGCAATCCTCCAGAAGTCCGGCCTTTTGTGGGTTTGGCATGGACTGGAGGTTGTCCGAAAAGAGAAACGGCGTATCCATTCCGTGTCAAGGGTCCGCCGATTTTCGTCACCTCTTGGTCTGGAAAGAACCCTGGTTGGTTTGCCATACCACCGGTCACCACGTAACGACATTGAGAGGGTCCCCCATGGGCGGCCGGGCTGGGCGGGCCAGAGAGGTTGGGCGGAGGGGCTATACCCTTATCGAGTTTGTGGTGGTGGTGGGCATACTCATCGTCATGACTTACGTTGGCCTGCCGTCCTTCACCGCAATGATGCAGGGTTCCCGGCTGGATGCGGCGGCCCGGCAGATCGCAGGTGACGTGGGAGAGGCTCGCTCGAAAGCCACCCAGACTGGCTGGCAGTACCAGATCGTGGGGTACAATGTGGGAGGGGGGAGTCCTTTTAAGAACCAGTATCGGTTAGTGGGGAAGACCCCAGCCGAAACGATTTGGCCGGCGCCCGATACCCAGCCCGGTCCCTTCCAGAGTGCCACCAAGATGGCTGGGCCATGGATCAACTTCAATCAACTCTACCCGGGCGTCAGCCTGAACCAGTCGAATTCAAACCCCAGCTTCTATGTGTCCTTTAACTCCCAGGGCGTGGCCTTCGAGTGGAATTCGAGTTTCGCCCCGCTCAATATCGTCCACGACTCGGGGCGGTCGAGGCAGGTGAGCGTCACGTCGGCTGGGAGCGTGAAGATTCAGTGAGGTCGTCAATGAAGCCATTGCCAGAGCGACATGACCCTGCCAAGAATGGGCAAGGGCGTCCGGAGGGCGCCCGGGGATTCACCCTCGTCGAAATCATGATCGGCTTGACGATTCTGGTGGTCGGCATCTTGGGGGTCGCGAGCATGTTCGGCACGGGCTATACCAACGTCGCCGAAGGGGGTAGGATGACGTTGGCCGTTACGGCGGCGAGGCAGATACTCGAAGACATTCGCACGATCCCCTTCGAAAACCTTCCCAACTTGAACGGCTTCGATACCAACAACCCGGGGACGCAGCCCGCGTCCAACCCGGAACGGGAGATCGCCCGGAAGTGGCGATACGCCTTGGCGGGTGACGGGGCCGGATGGGGATTCACGGCGGCGGAGAAGGGCAGGTGGCACAACCTGGGCGTGGGCAACGCCCTCTTCGGCGCCAGAGGACAGATCGCCGTGGCCAACCAGACGGCGACCCTGCGGCTGATTACCATTACCGTTCCCGTCCCGGGACGGGGAGCGATCGTGCAACTGGCCACCCTCAGCAGCAGGTTATGACCATGCGCTGCAGATCCTTTCAGCGAGCGGGGGGATTCACCCTCGTCGAACTCTTGATCGCGATGAGCATCTTCCTCCTCGTCCTGTTGGGGATCTATCAGCTGTTCGACACGAATCGGGCCACCTACATCAGCGGCACGCGGAAGGTGGACGTCCAGCAAAACGCGAGAGTGGCCTTCGATACGATCGCCCGAGAGATCAAGATGGCCGGCTACTTCCCGGAAAACTTCGACTCCAGCACCGCGAATGACCTGGCCAATCCTCAGCCGATCCAGGTCGCTCAAAACAACGGCTTGGTCGTCTTCGGGGATGCGGATGGGAGCGGGGCAAGCAGTCTCTTCCTCTACTGCCTGAGTGGGACCAACGTAATACGGAAGCGGACTGCGGTGACGGGCGGCGCGGTCACTGGCCCTGCGGCCGCCTATACGTGCAGCGGGGGGGATGCCCTGGCCGAGAACATCGCAACGCTCCAGTTCACCTATTACGATGGGAACAATGCGGTGCTGACCCCGATCCCTCTCGACGCCGAAGGATTGGGGAACGTTCCTAACTTCGTCACCACAACCAACAGAAGGGCCGTGCGAACGGTCACCATCACGCTGGTGGCCACGGAGAGTGTTCCCATCCCGGGTCAGCAGCCGCAGATCTTCACCCTGACCTCCAGTGTGAGGTTGCGGAACATCAACTGACGGAGGAGCCGCCATGCCCAGGCGAAGCCACGCGCAATCCCGCAATCAACGCGGCTCGGTCCTCATGATCGCCCTGTTCGTCCTGATCGTCCTCTCCCTGCTCGGGGTGGCCCTCCTCACCCTCTCGGGCACCGAGCAAAACATCGCCTACAATGCCCTCTGGGCCGAGGGGGCCTTCGCCGCCGCCGAGGCAGGGATCCAGACAGGGCTGAACCAGCTCTCGGCGAGCGCCGCCACCTCGACCCAGAAGTTCCCCACTGTTGGGACGTATGTGGACCTCCCCACCGGTACCTATACGTATCAGTTCCGGAGCGGCCCGAAGACCGCCACCGCGCCCCAGGACCTCACCTTCAAGGGCACCCGAGTGGAGACGGGCTACTCCATCGCCATCGGCACGGGGTACAACCCCTCCGGGTACGGCTTCCACAGCTACCAGATCAACACGACGGGCAAGGGGCCCAAGAACGCCCAGCGCGAGCTCGAGGTGCTGGCCGAGTACGGCCCCGTGCCCCAATGAGGTGCGCCATGAGCAAGAAACTGCTAGCCCTCTGCCTGACGGTGGCCCTGGTGGGCCTGCTGCTCCCCCCGGCCCGGG
>CAZXXV010000303.1:0-5880 GCA_964644725.1 uncultured bacterium | reverse complement strand
TGATCCTTCTCCTCATGCGCCATCCCAGGAAGGAGCCGTCCATTGCGGCTGGATATCCGGCAACTCCCCGGCACGTCGTCGCTGGTCCGCGATTACGTCCATGACTTTTCCCGGGTTACCCCGTTCTTCGCCGGGAACCCCCAAGCCCCGGGCGCATACCTGGAGCAGTCCGAACGGCGTGACGCGCACTCCTATCGCCGGAGCGAGCTGAGGGATGTGCTGCTGGCCCAAAATGCACGTTGGAATGCCCCGCCGATCGTCCGCCAGCGGCTCGAGGAGCTGGGCGGGCCCCGGGCGGTGGCGGTGGTCACCGGGCAGCAAACCGGGCTCTTCGGCGGCCCCCTCTTTACCCTCTATAAGGCCCTCACGGCCGTTGCGCTGGCCACCCGCCTGCGGACGGAACTTGGACGTCCGGTAATCCCTGTCTTTTGGATGGCCTCGGAGGACCACGATGTGGCCGAGGCCGATCACATCCATCTCTTGGATCGCGCCGGGACCCTTATCACCCTGCGCCACACCTCCTGGGCGTCCCCTGCCGGCTTCATGCCGGCGAATCTCCGACTTGGCCCGGCTATCCTAAATACGCTGGAACGGGTCTGGGACTTGCTTCCCTCGACGGAATTTGTCCCCGTTCTGCGAGAGGCCCTGGGCCAAGCCTTCGCGCCCGAGCGGACGTTAGGCGAGGCCTTCGCCCACTGGATGGTCCATCTCCTCGGCGAGAGTGGCCTGGTGCTGGCCGACGGTGCAGATCCCGCTCTGAAACGGCTGGCCGCCCGCATCCTGCGGCAGGAGGTGGACGAGGCGCCCCGCTCCTCCCAATGTGTCCTGGCGACGAGCGAGTCGCTGCGTGCGCTGGGCTATCCGGTGCAGATCGAGGCGCGCGCCGATGGCGTCAACTGCTTCCTCCTTCAGGACGGACGGCGCGGCCTGGCCAAGGATGGGGAAAGCTTTCGGCTGCGTGACAGCCGGCAGACGATCCCGGCGGCCGACCTCCGGCGGCTGGTGCAGGAGGAGCCGGAGCGCCTCAGCCCCAACGTGGTCCTCCGTCCCATCGTGCAGGACGCCATCTTTCCCACCATTGCGTATGTCGCCGGTCCGGGCGAGTTGGTATACTTCGCTCAGCTTCGCCCGGTGTACCAGGCCTTCGACGTCCCCATGCCGCTCATCGTGCCCCGGGCCTCCCTCACCCTGGTGGAGCCTCGGGTCGCCCAGTTGCTGGAGCGGTTCCGCCTGAACCTCTCGGATCTCACCCAGGAACCGGAGCAACTGGCAAGCCGGGTGCTGCGGGCCCAGCTCCCTTCCGACTTTGAGGCCACGCTGACCAAGGCTCGCGAGGGCGTGGACGAGATTTTTCGCAGCGTATCCGAGGCCATCGCGGCCGTGGATCCGACCCTCAGGGCAACGGTCGGGCAGACGTCCGGCCACATCCAGGGACATCTGGGTCAACTGGAACGGAAGGCGGTGCAGGCCCTGAAGCGACGTGAGGCAGAAACCCGGCAGCAGGTCCAGCGCGTCCGCGAGGCGCTGATGCCCGGCGGCAAGCCGCAGGAGCGCGTTTTTCCCGTCCTGCCGTTTCTGGCCCGCTACGGTCCGAGGCTCCTCGAGGCGATCCGGGCCGCCATCGACGGCCCCGGCTGGGAACATCAACTGGTGATGCTAAGAACCGACAGCGACAGCGAGGGGCGACAGCGATAGCCGACAGCGATAGCGATAGCGACGGCCGACAGCGATAGCAGCGGCGAACGATCCTCGGCGATGAAAGGGGGCCAACGATGTTCAAGTTCGAGAAGCTCGACGTCTGGAAGGTCTCTCTGGAGCTGTACCGCAAGATTGCCGCAGCGTCCAGAAGCCTGAGGCGCAGAGATCAGCAGTTCCTGGCGGAACAGATCTTGCGCGCAACTCTTTCGATCAGCGCCAACATCGCCGAGGGCACTGGGCGCGAAGGCATCCGGGAATCGAAGCAGTTCTTCAATATCGCCAAAGGATCCGTGTATGAGGTGGTCAGCATCGCCCATGTCCTTCGCCAGGAAGGTTTGTTGCAGGCGGAGGAGTTCTCCGAAACCTATCAGCTTTGCGATCGCATCGCGGGCATGCTCTCCGGCCTAATCACCAAACGATAATCTCTGTCTCGCTGTCGCTGTCGGATCTCGCTGTCGGCTTTGCTTTCGCTGTCCCTGTCCCTGTCTCTGTCGCTGTCGGCTCTTGGAGTTTCTTGAGATGAAAATCGGGATGACATGCTATCCGACCTACGGCGGCAGCGGGGTCGTGGCCACCGAGCTGGGCAAGGCCCTGGCCCAGCGCGGACACGAGATCCACTTCATCAGCTACTCGCTCCCCTTCCGGCTCACGCACTACCACGAGCGGATCTTCTTCCACGAGGTGGAGATGGTGGACTATCCGCTCCTCGAGCATCCCCCCTACGCCATCGCACTGGCCGCCAAGATGTCCGAGATAGCCGCCCAGGTGGGCCTGGATTTCTTTCATGTCCATTACGCCATGCCGCACGCCGTTTCCGCCTTCCTGGCCAGGGCGATCTTGGGTCAGGGAGCGCCGAAGATCATCACGACCCTGCACGGCACGGACATCACCTTGGTGGGCAACGACCGCTCCCTCTTCCCTATGACGCGCTTTGCCCTGGAGCAGTCGGACGGGATCACCTCGGTTTCGCACTACCTCGAGGCCAAGACACGCGAGGTCTTCGAGACCACCCGGCCGATCAGGGTCATCCCCAACTTCGTGGACACGAAGCGATTCACACCGCAGGGCCGACCCTACCTTCGCGAGCACCTGGCGCCCCACGGCGAGCGGATCCTGGCCCACCTCTCGAATTTCCGCTTGGTGAAGCGCACACCCGATGCCGTCCGCGTCTTCGCGGAGGTGCGTGCTGCACTGCCTGCCAAGCTCTTACTCATCGGAGACGGGCAGGACAGACCGCAGGCCCTGCACCTGGCCCGCTGCCTGGGAGTGGAGGCGGATGTCATCTTCCTGGGGAAACAGGACGACGTGCAGAGCCTCCTGGCCACCGCCGACCTGTTCCTGCTTCCCAGCCAGGAAGAGGCCTTCGGGCTGGCGGCCTTGGAGGCCATGAGCTGCGGCGTCCCGGTGATCGCGACCAAGGTGGGAGGGGTGCCCGAGGTCGTCGAGGATGGGAAGACCGGCTTCCTCCTCCCGCCGGGCGACGTGGAGAGCATGGCCCGGGCCGCTCTCGCGCTACTGACCGATCGCCAGCGCCACGCCGAATTCCGCGAGGCGGCCCGCCGGCGCGCCGTGGCCCACTTCGATACCAAACTGATCGTCCCGCAGTACGAGGCCTACTACCAGGAGATCGCCACGGGCTGACGATCTCCGACAGGGACAGCGACAGGGACAGAGATGTCCGATAGCAAGATCCGCAAGGCGTCAGGGGTGAGGGGTAAGGAGATGTCGCCTGACGCTCTCACCCTCTCACGCCTCACGGTTCTCCCGTCTCGGCTCGCGGCACTCGGCTCTCCTAACGCTTTCCCCCTTGACACCGGCAGAACCTGGCGATAGATAGGTTTTGTGCTTGCGCGCGTTTGGCCGCTTAGAACTTCTCGCCGGCGCCGGAACGGATCGACACTCGCCAGCCTCATGGCGGCATGTCGCCCCCGCCTGTCCTTCATCCGCCTCGCAGCTTGCGTGACGGGTTTCCTGTCCTTTCTTGCCCTGGCCGGCTGCGCGATCACCGAGGAGCAGCGGTTCCCCCTGGACTACATTTCGGGTCAGCGCGCAGCGGCGGACCCCGCCACGGCTCGTGAGGCCTTCCAAGCCTACCAACGGATGGGCGCCGACCTCGAACGCCAGGGACGCTTCGCCCAGGCGGCCATCGCCTATTCGAATGCTTTTGCTTCGGCGCGGGCCCTCGGACGCCTTCAGGATGCCCTAGTCGTGGGTCAAAAGGCTGTGGAGATGGCTGAGCGCTCCCGGAGTCCACGGCACCTGGCTCCCGCGCTCATCCAGTTGGGATACACCCATATGGCCCTGAATGCCCCCGCGAGGGCCATCCCGCTCTTCGAAAAGGCTGCCCGGTACGCGAAAGAAGCGGGGGCTGCAAACAGCGAAGCCAGTAGCTACATCTGGCTCAGCCGGGCATACCGGCGGATTGGGAAGCACGATTTGGCCAGGGAGAACACGCAGAAGGCCGTCACGGTTTTGGAGTCAGCCATTATCCAGATGTCGGCCCAGAAGGGACGTCTGGGGACTCGAGGGGAAGACGCGCTCTTGAGCATGGAGCATAACTACGCCAACGCCCTCATTGATCTCGCCTCGAACCATATGGCCCTCCGCCAGATGGAACCCGCCCGGGCGGCATTCCAGAAAGCCCTGGATGCGGCGAAACGGACTGGGTCGCCATATCTGATCGCGCAGGCCCAACACGGTCTGGGCACGGTGGCCATGGTCCAGGGCGATTGGGAGCCTGCCGCTCGCCTCCTGGAGGACGCACTCCGACTCTGGCAGCAACCCAACTTCGTGCAGAAGACGCAAAGGCGCCTCGGATGGGTCTATCGCCAGATGGGCAACCTTCCCAAGGCAGAAGCCCTCCTCCGCCAGGCCGTGGCCAATATCGAGGACATTCGGTCCCAGCTTCAATCCGAGGAGCACCGGGAGGCCTTCGTCGAAGACAAGATGGGTGCCTACGGCATCCTCATCCAGGTCCTCTTCGATCGGCGGAAGTTTGCCGAGGCCTTCGAAATGAGCGAGCGGGCGCGAGCCAGGGCTTTCCTCGACCTGTTGGGCAACCGCGTGAGCCTCTCCAAGGGCCGGAGTGCCGCCCTCATCGCCGAGGAGAAGGCGCTGCAAGAACGGATCGCCCAACTCAAGGCCCGCCAGGAAATCCAGGAGGGCGAGGAAGAGACTCCGCAGGATGCCCCCCGCACCGGCCAGCGCGCTCTCCAGCGGGAACTGGACCTGGCCCGCGAGGCCTACAGCGCCTTCCTCGCCCGGGTCCGGGCCCAGAGCCGTGAGCAGGCCTCCCTCATGACCGTGGAACCGCTGGCGCTCGCAGAGGTGCAGAAGCTCCTTGGGCCCGAGACGGTCCTCGTGGAATACTTCGTCGGCGGCGGGCGGACCCTGGTCTGGGTGGTGAGGCGGAACGGTCTGCGCGCCTTCCGCCTCCGGATCGAGGAAGCCGAGCTGACGAAGCAAGTCAGCGAATTCCGGAACCTCATCGCCTCCCGGGGTCGGCTTGAGGAGCTTCGAGACGCCGCGCATGACCTGTACAAGATGCTCCTAGCCCCGGCGTTCCCGGCCGGCCTGCCCCGCGAACTCATCATCGTGCCCCACCGGGTCCTCCACTACCTGCCCTTCCACACGCTCATGCCGACACCCGGCCGCTACCTGCTCCAAGACAGCTTACTGTACTACCTGAGCAGCGCCAGCCTGCTACAGTTCACGCGGGAGAAGCAGGCCGCCTCCACGCCCGCCGCGCTTGCCGTGGGGAATCCTGACCTCGAGGACCCTCTCCTCAACCTCCGATACGCGGAACGAGAGGCGAAGGAGGTGGGCCGGCATTTCCCGGGGGCCATCGTGCTCGTCCGCCGGGAGGCGACCAAGGCGCGGACGCGCGCGCAGATGGGCCCGCAATCCCTGATCCATCTGGCCACCCATGCCGACCTCGAGGAGGAGGATCCGCTCGGCTCGGCCCTGCTCCTGCGGCCGGAAGGGAGCGATGACGGCCGTCTGGAGATTCAAGAGATCTTCGGCCTGGACCTGCATGCGAACCTGGTCATCCTGTCGGCGTGCGACACGTCTCTCGGGAGGCTCACCCAGGGGGATGAGGTCATCGGCCTCACCCGCGCGTTCATCTACGCGGGGACCCCTTCGGTCATCAGCACCCTGTGGATGGTGGACGATCGCGCCAGC
>CAZXXV010000302.1:0-5919 GCA_964644725.1 uncultured bacterium | reverse complement strand
GCCGGGCCTGAATAGGCAAGGCCGATCAACAGCAACGCAAGCACTCCCCACAGGACGACTCGTCGCTTCATGACTCTCCCTCCTTTTGAAAGGTGTGGGTCCGCTCCGATTTCCCCTCACTGCGCTGATGCCATGGCACCGCTCTCGGCGAGGGCCGCGGCCATGGCGATGGCGCGAACAATCATGGCGTGCCTGGCCACGCCCTTCCAGGCAATATCATAGGCCGTCCCGTGCGGCACGGTGGCGACGGGGACCGGCATGCCCAGGAAGAGGCTCACCCCGGGCGACTCCCGCCCCAAGATCTTCCGCCCGATATTGGCCTGGTCGTGGTACATGAACACCATGCCCCGGAAATCCCCGCGGAGGGCCATGGGGAAGAAACTGTCGGCAGGGATGGGCCCGACCACTTCCACGCCCTCGGCCCGGGCCTTCTGGATCGCGGGGCCGATCACATCGATTTCCTCCCGGCCGAACATGCCGCCTTCGCCGGCGTGGACGTTCAAGGCTGCCACGCCGATCTTCAGGGGGCTCACCTTTGCGGCCGCCATCACCCGGCGCAGGGTCCGGATCTTCGTGAGAACGGCCTCGACGGTGATGAGGTCGGGAATCTGGCGGAAGGGGACGTGGAACGTCACGGGGGTCGTCCACATGCCGGCCACCTCGCCGACCTGGTACGCTTCCCCGACCCCGAAGCACTCCTGGAAGAACGTCATGTCGTCCATGGCCTTGTAGCCGGCCATGTGAAACGTCTCCTTGTTCAGAGGGGCGGACACGATTCCGCTGGCCTCGCCGCCCTTGGCTGTCGCCACCGCCCGCTCCACGCACTGGGCGGAGGACCTGCCCCAGCGGGCGTCCAGCGTCCCGGGCTTCAGGGTCTCCGGCTCTACCTCTCCCGCAGTGAGGACATCCAGCGTCGAAGGATCGGTGCCAGCTCCGCGGACGGCCTGGACCGTGCGGACCCGGAGCGGGCTCTTCACCAGCGCAGCGGCGCGCGCCATGATCCGGGGGTCGCCCAGGACGACGGGACGGCAGGCCGCGCGGACCTCCCGTTCTCCCAGGGCGCGGGCCACGATTTCGGGACCGATGCCGGCCGGATCCCCCATGGTGATGGCAATGGTTGGCTGGCTCATGAGTGTGCTCCTTTGTCTTCGATGATCGCGACGGCTCGGATGGGGGACGCTGTGGCCCCCTTGATCCGGAGGGGCAAGCCAATGAACTGGAAGCGCGAGACGGGCAGCTTTTCCAAGTTGGCGATGTGCTCCATGATCAGGATGCCCTTCCCGAGCAGGATCAGATGCACCGGCCGCGTGAGGTCCCTCGGATCATCCGGACTGGCCAGGTCGCAGCCGAGCGCCTTGACCCCGCGTGCCACGGCCCACTCTGCCGCCTCGCGGTTCAGGCCGACGCATTTCAGGAAGCCGTCATCGGTGTGGTGCGCCGGCCACGCCCGCACCAGCAGGATGTCTCCCGACTGCACGGTCGCCCCGGCGCGCCGTTCCGCCGCCTCCAGCATGGGCGGCGTGACCGCCTGATCCGGCGGCTTGCCCGAGACGTCCAGGCAGACCGCCGGTCCCACCAGGCGGTCCAGCGGAACCGTCTCGATCGTGCCTCCGGTCGGAATGAAGTGGAACGGCGAGTCCACGTGTGTCCCGATGTGGTCGGAGAACATCAGGATCCGCGACGCGAACCCCTGGCAGGGCGGCTTGAACCGCGGCGCCGTCAGTGCGTGGCTCGTGAACTCGATTACCACGCACCGGGCGTGCGCCGGATGGGTGGCCACCCCATCCTCAAGCTCCATGGTCAGGTCAATAATCTGCACGGTTCCTCCTGATAGCTGGCTCTCAGCTTTCAGTTGGCCCTTCGTCCCCTTCTCGACTCCCCGCTCTCCGTCCGCCCCTGGCGGATCTGGCGCCAGCCGGATCCGCCTCAGGCGCGACTCTCGGCTCTCAGTCGAAATGGATCACGGTCTTCAGGTTATCTGGTTTTGCCCCGGCGGCCAGGGCCGCGACGACCTCGGGCGCTTCCTCAAGGGGAATCCGCTCCGTGATGAGCGAGGGCAGTGCCTGAAGGTACCCTCGCCCCCAAAGCCGGATGGCGAGCCGGTAATCCTCGGCCGTATACATGGAACTCCCGATCACCGTTCGCTCGCGGGCCTGGATCTGGCGGACCTCCAGTGCGCCCCCCTGGAAGAACGAGGCGATGATGGCGAGCCGTCCCATTCGCCGGCACATCTGGACCGCCTGGCGCAGCACGGCATCCGCGGCGACCGCAACGAAAACCGCATCCACGCCGAGCCCGTCGGTGGCCTGCTGGATGGCCTCCACGGGGTCTTGCGCGAACGGATCGAGGGCCAGGTCTGCTCCGCATCGCTCGGCCATCTGCCTCTTGGCGGGGCTGGGATCGGTGACGGCGATCCACCCGGGGGCGCAGCAGCGGGCGCCGAGGAGCGTCATCATCCCGATCGTTCCGACTCCCAGGATGGCAACGCTTTCCCCCATCCGGATACCGGCGCGCCGTACAGCGTGGAGGCCGACGCACAGCGGCTCCAGACACGCCCCTTCCTCGTAGGTCATGCCTTCCGGGAGGGGGTGGCACATGCCCTCGGTCGCCACCACGAATTCCGCGAAGGCGCCGATCCAGTCCCCGACGCCGACAAACCGCTTCTGGAGGCACTCGTGGTATTGGCCCTGGCGACAGAACATACAGAGGCCGCAGCCGACGTGGGGCTCGACCGCGACGCGGTCGCCCGGCCGGATCCGGGTCACCTCCGCGCCGACCTGAACCACCTCGCCGGCCAGTTCGTGGCCGGTGATCACCGGGGGCCTTCGGAAGTCGTGTTTCCCTTGGAACGCGGCCACGTCGCTGGCGCAGATCCCCGCCGCCTTGACCCGGACGAGGACCTCTCCTTCGCCGGGCGTGGGGACGGGGACCTCGACAATCTCGGCGCGGCCTGGCTCCGGAAAACTCATCGCCCTCATGCGTGGTCCTCACGTCCTCCGATGGGGCGCGGCGCCACCCCCGCCCACCTTCACCTTGGTGGGCGGAAGGCCTACCGCGCGATCACCCCCGCGCTCAAGAACCCGCCATCCACGTACAGGATCTGCCCGGTCACATAGCCCATGTCGGGCGAGACGAGGTGGGCGACGGCGGCGGCGCAGTCCTCTGGACTGGCCAGCCGGCTCATCGGAATTCGTTCCAGCCGCTTCTGGATCTGCTCGGGCTTCAGGTTGCTGCGGGTGTATCGGGTCTCGACTACCCCCGGGCCCACCACGTTCACCGTGATGCCGTGGGGAGCCAGATCCACCGCCATCGCCTTGGCCAACGCATGGACCGCGCCTTTGGCCGCCGTGTATGCGGCAAAAGGCACCATCATTACCGCCCCCGCGATCGATCCGACGTGGATGATCCGTCCCCACTTCCGCGGCATCATCTGGCGCGCCGCGGCCAGACTGCAGAGGAAGTAGCTATCCACACAGACTTCGAACGTGCGCCGCCAGCCCGCATAGGTCGTTTCCAGGAACGGGTCCCGCACCCGCCAGGCGGCCGCGTTCACGAGGATGTCCGTCGAGCCGAGCTTCTCGGCCACGTCAGCGAAGAAACGCTCCACCGCCGCCGGCGTGGTCAGATCGAGGGCGGTCGCCCGGAACGTGGCCCCCGCCTTCCGGAGGTCTTCGGCAACCGCCTCGACCTTGGTCGGGGTGCTCCCCGTGGCGAACACGGCCGCGCCCTCAGCGGCCAGCCGAAGCGCGATGGCTCGGCCGATCTCGCTGGTTGCGCCCGTGACGACTGCGACTTTCCCCGCCAGGCTCATAGATGGCTCCTTTTCCGTTGGATCCCCCCTGAGGCAGAGAAAGCCCCCTGGGCTCCAGCCCGCCCCCAGTCAGCATGAGAGGAGTCAGCCCCTGGTCGTCAACACATATCCGACGAGCAATGAACCGGCGAAAACCGCCTCACCCACTTCTCCGCTCCCCGGGCGCGCGTCACGATATCTTCGCAGGGCGCTGGCGAACACCGGCCGGCCGGATGGCCCGCAAGCAGCGGTGCAGGGTATACCCGATCATCACCACGCCAGAGATCGGGAGCGCGACATACCATGCAGGCTTGGGTAGCTCCAGGATCGGGGTCCGGTTTCCCACTGCCTGCAGCGTGAGCAACCAGCCTTCCCACGTGAAAACCGCCAGGAACCCCAGCGCCAGCAGGCCCACGAGAATCTCCAGCACGCGACCAGCGGTTGAGCCCGCCAGGGCCTGCGGGATGAAATCAATGGTGATGTGTTCGTTGCCGCGCCACAGGGCCGCGGTGCCCAGGAACACCATCCAGGCAAAGGCCAGCTCAACGATTTCGTCCGCCCAGCCCAGGAAAAACAGCGGGAGGAAGCGGATCAGGATCTCCGCGGTCACCAGGACCAGGAGGACGACGAAAGAGACGATGCCCCCCCAACGTAAGGCAGCGGCGAGGCCGCGCTCGGCCCTCGACCACCGGCCCGCAGACGTTCCAGGGTCAGTCATCGCCCCACCCCCATGACCAGATTCGGCACCCAGAGGACGAGGCCCGGGATGTAGGTGATCAGGAAGAGGCACAGCGCCAGTGCCACAATGTAGGGCCAGAGTTCCCGCGCGAGCAGCCAGATCCCAACCTTGCTGATGCTCGAAACCGCGTACAGGCTCATCCCCACGGGCGGCGTGAGGAGGCCGACCATCAGGTTCAGGGTCATCACCACGCCGAAGTGCACCGGATCCACGCCCACCCGGGCAACCAGGGGCATGAAGACCGGGATCGTGAGGAGCATGATGGCAATCCCTTCCATAAAGCAGCCCAGGAGGAGTAGGATGACGTTGACGATCAGGAGGACGACCCAACGCGTCGAGGTCAGCGCCATCAGCCCCTCCACGATCGTCGTGGGGACCCGCTGCTGGATCAGAAGCCAGCCGAAGACGCTTGCCGCCGAGATGATGAACATGACCTGAACTGTGTTCCGAATCGTCTCCCACAGGATCCGGGGGAGATCCGCCAGCGTGATCTCCCGATAGACGAACATGCCGATGGCCAGGGCGTAGATGCTGGCGACAGCGGCGGCCTCGGTAGGGGTGAAGATCCCGCCCAGGATCCCCCCGATGATGATAAACGGCGAGCCCCAGGCCGGCGCGGCCTGCAGCGTGGCGACCAGGAGTTCCCGGAGGGTCGCCCGCTGCTCCCGGGGGTATCCTCGCCGCTTGGCGAGGATGGCCACGGTGATCATGAGGACTATGCCCATCAGGACGCCGGGGAGGAATCCCCCCAGGAACAGCCGGCCGACCGACGTACCGGTGATGCTGCCGAAGATCACGAAGGGAATGCTGGGGGGGATCACGGGGCCGATGGTGGAGGCCGCGCCCACCAGGGCCGCTGAGAAGACCCGGGGGTACCCGGCCTTCTCCATGGCCGGGATGAGGACGGTCCCCGTGCCGACCGCGTCCGCCACGGCCGACCCGGACATGCCGGCCATGATCATGTTGGTGACGACGGTTACGTGGCCCAACCCGCCGCGGATATGCCCGATCAGGCACTGGGCGAAGCGAACGAGGCGATGCGTGATCCCCCCGGTGTTCATGAGGTTGCCGGCCAGGATGAAGAAGGGAATGGCGAGGAGAGTGAAGCTGGTGGTGCCGGAATACATCCGCTGCGGTACCATGCTCAGCAGGCTGGGACCGCCCAGCGCCAGAAAGCTCAGGACGGCCGTGAGGCCCATGCTGACCGCGATGGGCAGGCCGAGCAGCATGAGCACCACCAGCACCCCGAAGACGGCTGCCGTGACCATGGGCGCCCCTCTCCTCTGCCCCCTCTGCCTCGCCCCCTACTTCTTTCGCGCGGCCTCGATGAACTCCCGGAACTTCTTCACGTTCTCCTCGCCGGTGTACTTCCCGATCCGCTCGTAGGCCG
>CAZXXV010000301.1:0-5921 GCA_964644725.1 uncultured bacterium | reverse complement strand
GAACCGATGAACAGCGTTTGCATGCTCAGTCTCCCTTCTCGCACTTGGGCCACAGGTCGTTTCGAAACATCACCATTCGCTGATCGCGCGGGGTATTACGGGACCAGCCCCAGCCGTGCGTCAATCGCCACCGCCCCCTCCCCTTCGGGCTTGACGAGCAGGGGGTTCACGTCCATCTCCAGGACCTCGGGGAAGTCCACGCAGAGCTGGGACAGCCGGCACAGGGCATCCACGATGGCGTTGAGATCCGAGGGCTTCTCGCCCCGCACGCCCCGGAGGAGCGGGAAGGAGCGGATCTCGCGGATCATGGCCTCGGCCTCGTCGGGACCGATGGGCGCGACCCGGAAGGCGACGTCTTTCAGGACCTCGACGTAGATCCCGCCCAGGCCGAACATCAGGAGCGGCCCAAAGGAGGGATCCCGGGTCATCCCCAGAATGACCTCTTTTCCGCCCGCGACCATTTCCTGGACCGCGATCCCCTGGATGGCCGCGGTCGGGAAAAACCGCCGGACGCTGGTGTCAATGGCCGCGAACCCCTCGGCCACCCCGTCGGCATCCTGGAGATTCAGCCGGACGCCGCCCACATCGGTCTTGTGCAGGATGTCGGGCGACACGATCTTCAGGGCCACCGGGAACCCCATCGTCTTGGCCGCCTCCACCGCCTCGTCCACGGTGCGCGCCAGCACGTTCTGCGGCAGGCGCAGGCCGTAGGCGGCGATGACCTCGCGGGCCTCGCGCTCTCCCAGCGTCGTCCGCCCCGCCCGCCGCGCCTCCAGGATCATGAGCGCCACGCGTCCCTTGTCCACGGTGAACTCGCGCGGGGGCGCCGGCGTGTAATCCTGCCACTCCCGGTAGCGGACCATGGCCTCGAAGGTCCGGACCGCCGGTTCGGGGTACGGGTACTGGGGAACGCCGTAGTTCCGCAGGATCACCCGGGCCTGGGCCACGCTCACCTCGCCCATGAAGGCGGTGAAGAACGGTTTCCCGGTCTGCTTCGCCGTCTGTCCGACCACCTCGGCGAACTTGTCGTTCTCGGTCATGGCCTGGGGCGTGGTGAGGGCCAGGACCCCGTCCACATTCGGGTCCGCCGCCACCGCCTCCAGGGCGGCCTGGTAGCGGTCCTCCTTGGCGTCCCCGATCACGTCCACGGGGTTGTACAGCGCGGCCGTAGGCGGCAGGGCCTTGCGCAGCCGCTCCACCGTCTCGGGCTGGAGCGTCGCCATCTTTGCCGTGGACCGCTCGACGGCGTCGGCCGCGATGATGCCCGGCCCGCCGGCGTTGGTCACGATGCAGAGCCGCGGCCCCTTGGGCAGCGGCTGAGTGGCGAAGGCCCGCGCGAAGTTGAACAGCTCTTCGATGCTTTCCGCCCGGATGACCCCCGACTGCCGGAAGGCGGCGCTGAAGGTCTTCTCGGAGCCGGCCAGCGTCCCGGTGTGCGACGAGGCGGCGCGGGCCCCGGCCGCGGTCCCGCCGGACTTCACGATGATGAGCGGCTTGACCTTGCTGGCGGCGCGGGCGGCCTGCATGAACCGCTGCCCGTTCTCCACGCCCTCGATGTAGCCGATGATGACGCGGGTCTCGGGGTCCGCCGCTAACGCCTCGATGAAGTCCACCTCGGACGTGTCCGCCTTGTTCCCCAGGCTGATGAACTTGGAAAAGCCCACGTCGTTGCCGATGGCCCAGTCCAGGATCGCGGTGCACAGCGCCCCCGACTGCGAGAAGAAAGCGATCTCGCCCACGGGGGGCATGCCGGCCGCGAAGGTCGCATTCAGGCGGCTCTTGGTATCGATGATCCCCAGGCAGTTGGGCCCGATGACCCGAATGCCCAACTCCCGCACGCGCGCCCTGAGCGCCTTCTCGATCTCGGCCCCCTCGCCGCCGACCTCCTTGAAGCCGGCCGATATCACGACGGCCGAGCGGATCCCCCTGGCCACGCAGGCCTCCAGCGTGGGAATGCAGACCTTGGGCGGGATCACCAGGACCGCCAGGTCCGCCCCGTCCGGGACCTGGGTGAGGTCCGGATAGCACTTCAGGCCACGAATCTCGGTCGCCTTCGGGTTCACGGGATAGATGGGGCCGGGAAAGCCTCCCTTGAGGAGGTTGTCCACGATGCTGAAGCCGACCTTCCCCTCCTCGCGCGACGCTCCGATCACCACCACGGCATGGGGCTTGAAGAATCCATCTAGCATGATGTCCTCGCTTGATCTCCGGATATTGGATGGTTGGAATCCGAACCCGGCAGCCGGGTCGGCTCAGGTCCGGGAGTCATTCCCCTCAGCGCCGGCCCCGCCGTTCCCGCGTCCAGCGGGGGCCGCCTTCGCCAGCAGGGCCATCCAGGAGGCATCCACTGACAACTGGATGGCTGCGATCTCGTCGGCGGTCAGGTGCTGGAACCGTCCCTGGGCTTCCAGGTATCGGGTCACCGGTGTCTGGTCCCTGGGGATCACCGTGATGCGCACCCGGACACCGTCCTCGATCTCCACCAGGGGGAAGATCCGCGTCTCGACCGCCAGACGCGCCAGGTGGAGAGTCTGCTCCGGCAGGATCCGCCAGCCCGGCGGGCAGGGGGCTAGGATGTGGAGGAACCGCGTCCCCCCGAGGGCGCGCGCCCGCTGGACCTTGGCGATCAGATCCTCGGGGTGTCCCACCGTGGCCGTGGCCGCGTACGGGATGCGGTGGGCGGCCATGATCTCCAGGATGGCCTTCTTGGGGCGGCGCTTCACCTTGGGCATCGGCGTCGTGCTGGTCCAGGCGCCCGCCGGGGTCGCCGAACTGCGCTGCATGCCCGTGTTCATGTAGGCCTCGTTGTCATAGCACACGTACAGCAGGTCATCCCCGCGCTCGGCCGCGCCCGAGAGCGCCTGCAGGCCGATGTCGAAGGTTCCCCCATCGCCCGCCCAGGCCACCACCGTGGCCTGGATGCCCTGGATGGCAAAGGCCGCGCTGACTCCCGCGGCTGTGGAGGCCCCCGCCGCGAAGGCGGTGTGCAGGAACGGGACCTGCACCGCCGAGGCATGCCACGGGCCATTGATGACGGACCAGCAACAGGCCGGGACCACCAGGGCCGTCTCCGGCCCGAGGCCTTTGAGGAGCAGCCGCATGGCAAGCGCGGCGCCGCAGCCCTGGCAGGCCAGGTGGCCCGGGCTCATGTATTCCTCGCGGGGGATCCCCATCACCCGCCCAGGTTCATGCATCATACATCACACCCGCCAAATTCGAAATTCTATGTCCGCAAACCAAGCCACCGGATCCCGGGGCCGGGCCCCTTCTCCGCCTCCACCCCACGGCACGCCGAGCTGATCGCGGCCGGCGTCACGTCCCGGCCACCGATGCCAGCGATGAAGCTCCAGATCCCCGGAGAGAGGTCGCGTGCGGCCAGGGCCGCCCGCAACTCCGCCGCCAGGATGCCGCCGGCTCCGGGGGACAGATTGCGGTCCAGGACGACCAGCTTGCGCGCACCACCAACACGGTTGGCCAGCGCTTCTCCGGGAAACGGCCGAAAGACCCGCACCCGGACCACGCCCGCGTCAATCCCCGCTTCGCGCAGCTCGTCCACGGCGGTCTCGGCCGTGGTGGCGATCGTCCCCATCGTCACGAGGAGGATCTCGGCGTCCTCGGCGCGATAGCCTTCAACTAGCCCGTAGCCTCGTCCCGTGAGCGCACGGTATTCCTCGCCGGCCTTCGGGATGAGGTGGACCGCCTCATCCATGGCTGCTTGGGCCGCATGCCGAATCTCCATGAAGACGTCGGATCCCGCCAGGCCCCCGAAAGCCTGAGGCGTCGCTGGATCCAGGCGGAGCGCCGGCCGGTACGGCGGCAGAAACACATCCACCAGCGCCTGGTCCGGGACGTCCACGGGTTCCGAAGTGTGGGAGAGCAGGAAGGCATCCAGACACAGCATGGTCGGCAGCCCCACCTGCTCGGACACCTTGTAGCCCAGAAGGACCGAGTCCAGCACCTCCTGATTGGATCGGCAGTAGATCTGCATCCATCCCGTGTCGCGCTGGGCCAGGCTATCGGTCTGATCGGCGTAGATCGTCCACGGGGGCGCCAGGGCGCGGTTCACGTTGACCAGGACGATGGGCAACCGGCCCCCTCCCGCCCAGTGAAGCAGCTCGTGCATCAGGGCCAATCCCTGGGAGGACGTGGCGGTGAACGCCCTCGCGCCAGCCTGGCTCGCCCCGATGCACGCTGCCATGGCCGAATGCTCCGACTCCACCTCGAGGAATCGGGCGTGGAGCCGCTCCTCGGCGCAGAACTCCGCCAGCTTCTCCACGATCTGGGTCTGCGGGGTGATGGGATAGGCCGACACCACCTGGACCCGGGCCAGGAGCGCGGCGTAGGAGGCTGCGTGATTTCCTTCCAGAACCAGTTTCATGTTCGTCGGTGACGACCGCTCCGCGCGTGCCTGATGCACCGGAGGTGCCGGGGGTCAGGGGCCAGGGGCCGGCACGAACCCGCGGCTGGCGACCTCCTCCACGGCGATCGCGCCCCGCGGACACTCCGCGACGCAGAGGAGACACCCCTTGCAGTGCTCCAGATCCACGCGGTACTCCGTGCCCTCGACCACGACGGCCACGTCCGGACAGGCCAGCCAGCACCGATCGCACTGCGTGCAGGCGCCGCAGGAGAGGCAGCGGCGCGCCTCCGCCACGACCGCCTGAGAGGCGAGGCCCTCTGCCACCTCGCGGAAATCGCCCAGGCGAGACGCCGCGTCTCGCTCGGTCCGTCGAACCCGCGGCGCCGCCTCGAACCACGGGAGGCGCATCGCCGTGAGCGGCACCGGGGAGATCGGCAGGGGGGCCACCGGCGGCTCGTGCAGCGTGAGCCAGCGATCAATCCACGTCGCCCCCATTCGCCCGGAGCCGATGGCGTCCGCCACCGTGCGACGCGATCCGGCCAGATCGCCCCCCAGGAACACGGGCGGATGCCCCGACGCATCCCAGAGGGCCCCGGGCGGGAATGCCCTGGGCAGCACGGCCGGATTCACGTCCTCACCCACGGCGGCGACGACGCCGTCCACATCGAGGGTCGTGAGCGCCCCCGGGACCGGCTCCGGCCGCGGGCGGCCCGAGGGATCGGGAGATCCCAACCGCACGACCTGACACATGAGCCGGAGACTCCCCCCGACCCGTTCGGCCGCCACGGGGACCTCCAGAAAGCGGAACTGCACCCCCTCGGCTTCGGCCTCGGCCACCTCGTCGGCGAAGGCCGGCATCTCGGCCCGACTCCGGCGATACATCACGGTGACCCGGCTGCCCAGGCGTCGTGCGCTCCGGGCCACGTCCATGGCGGTGTTGCCGCCGCCGATGACCGCCAGCCGCTCCCCCACGGCAACCGGCCCGCCGCCGTTCAGCGCCGCCAAGAGCGCCAGCCCGGACTGCAGCGTGTCCGGCGGCACACCGCGAAGCTCGAGATGCCGCTCGTGCCCCGCCCCGGTGGCGAGGAACACCGCGGCGTAGCCGGACAGGTCATCCCACAAGAACTCCTTGCCGAGGCGCGCGCCCAGCTTGAACCGGACGCCCGCCGCCTCCACCCGCGCCACCTCGCGATCCAGGACAGCCCGGGGCAGACGGTAGGTAGGAATCCCGGATCGCAACACACCGCCCGCGTCACTCGCGGCGTCAAAGATCGTGGGCGCATACCCCAGCTGCCTCAGGTGATAGGCGCAGCTTAACCCCGCAGGCCCCGCCCCGATGATGGCAACCTCGCCACGCGTCCCCCTCGGCGGACCTGGCTGGGGGACCGCGTTGCCGTGGTCGGCCAGGAACCGTTCCAGGTCCCGGATGGCCACCGCCGCATCCAGCGCCGTGCGGTGGCACGCGCCCTCACAGAACTGTGGACACACCCGGCCGGTGATGCCAGGCAGGGGATTCACCTCGAGGAGAAGGGTCAGGGCCTCGTCCATCTCGCCTGCGGCG
>CAZXXV010000300.1:0-5932 GCA_964644725.1 uncultured bacterium | reverse complement strand
GGCACCCGCGGCACCCCTTGGGCGTCCAGGTTCAGGTAGCGGGCCGGATCGCCCCATCGACGGGCCCAGCCGGTGTGAAGGAGGACCACGCTGCCCTTGGGGACGCGGCCGTTCCGCCGCTCCCAGGCCTGCAGGTCTTCCGCCGTCAAACGGTAATCCGCCGCCTGGGCGACCCGGGCAGTGATATCCACCACGACGGCGTGGGCCAGGAGGTCGCGGGCGGGGATCTGGGCCACGGTAGGCTTGCCCTTCACCAGGCTCGACGGCAAGTGCAGATGCGTGACCAGCTCGTCGGCCGACGGGATGCGCGGCGTGGTGTTGTTCCGCTCGCCCTCGCCCTGGCCCTCGGGTCGAACGCGCTCCTGGGCTCCGCCGGCGGGCGGGTACTCACTCTGGGTTTGGGTCAGGTCCACCACCTGGGACTTGCCCAGCATCGCGCGTTCCAGGGCCCCCGCTGCCGCCTGCTCCACCTGAAGCAGGAGCAAGAGGAGGACCAGCGGAAGCACCTGCATCCGACCCCGCCAGCCCCGAAGACGCCGTCTTCGCGTAGCCATGAATAAAAAAAGCAGGGCCAAGCCGTGACGCCAACCCTGTCCCAAGAGCCCCCATCGCTCGTTTTTCTGCGACGTGAGGGGAGAATATCATAGCGCCAAAGTGCCTGTCAACGCTCAACAAGGTTGATGTGGCCTCTGTGCTGGTTCGCTGGACAAAGGTCGTGATCCCGAGGGAATCACGCCGTCCAGCCGGGTCCACTCTGTGCCCGCTGCTCCCACCTTCTGGATGAAGCCACGACTGGGATATAGGGGGCGTCAAGGGTCGGCTGGGGCTTCGGTCCTCCGGCTTGACGTACCTGGTGGCCTGGTCTAATCTGACAGCAGCTCTCACGCGCAGAGGACTTCGAGGAGGAGCCGCCATGTCCGAGGAGAAGGAGAAGCCGATCGGTCGCGAAGTGCGCTTCTGCCCCTACTGTTTCCAGATGACCTTCGAGGTCTCCGAAATCAAGGGAGATTGGATCTTCTGCGAGATCTGCGGCGTGGACATCGAAGTCAAGGAGTTGGTGAAGCAATGAGGTGGCGTCCCCGGGTGGGCGCCCTGGCGGATCTCCCCCTCGCACTGGTCCTCGTCTGCTTGCTCGCAATCCCCAGCCAGGTGGGTGCGCAGGCGACGCCAGACCTGGGATGGCTGGGCATCTCCATCTCGGACGTCAGCGAGGATCTGGCGGACCGCCTGGCCAGTACCTTCGGTCCGGAGGCGGGCACCGGTGTGCTGGTCGTGGATGTCCTGAAGGGCGGCCCAGCCGAGGGCACAACCCTGAAACGCGGGGATGTCATCGTCCGCGTGGACACCCAGCCCATCTGGGATGTGAGGCAGCTCCAGCGGACGATCCGGGCCAAGCCCATCAACCAACCTGTAACGCTGACGGTCCTGCGGGAGTCCTCTCGCATCACGTTACCCATCACCGTTGGGCCGATGCCGCTCGCGGCCCGTGCCCAGTTCGCCGGCGAACGCTTTGGATTCCTGGTGCGGGACGAGGACGAACGCGACCTGCGCCGCGACCAGCCTGCTCCCCGGGGCCGGATCCTCGTCGCCTTCGTGGACTCCGATTCTCCCGCTGCCCGCGCGGGGCTCCGCCCGCAGGATGTGATCCTTCTTGCCAACGACCAGCCCATTCGAAGCCTCGAGGACTTCGAGCGGGCCATGCGGCGCGGGGATCGGGCGACCTCCCTGCTGGTCGAGCGCCGCGGTGCCCAGGCGCCGATTGTCGTGAACCTGGAACTCCCCGCGCGCTAATTTCCCCGTCCGCGACTTCTCCCTCAGACCAACGCGTCCGCCGGGAAGAAGCATCCATCGGCAAAATCTATTTGTCTGATCGGCTCTACTGTGCTATCCGTGACCCAGGTGCGGAGTCACCTGGACAGCCAGGCGGACGGCCGGGCGCGCGCGGACGGGGCAAAGCTCCTCGCGCAGGAAATCGAGTCAGGCAGCCGGCGCATCATCAGAAGAGGAGAACGGTCCCTTCCCCGCAGCGGATCCGTGTGAGGGAGGGGAACAGAGGAGGATCATGAGCGCGAAGGACAGTCTCGTTGCTCCCACGGGCAAGGAGATTCGACTGACCGAATACGCTGCCTGCGCCGGCTGAGCATCCAAGCTGGGTCCGGCGGACCTGCACGAGGTTGTGGACCACCTGGCCAAGCAGGAGCATCCCGATCTCCTGGTGGGACTGGCCAAGAGCGACGATGCGGCGGTCTACCGGCTGAACGACCGGCAGGCCATCATCCAGACGGTGGACTTCTTCCCGCCCATCGTGGATGACCCGTACACCTACGGGGCGGTCGCGGCCGCGAACTCCATGAGCGACGTGTACGCCATGGGCGGTCGGGTGCTCCTGGCCCTGAACGTGGCTGGCTTCCCCAGGGAATTTCCGCGGACCGCCATCCGCCAGATCTTCCAGGGCGGGGCGGACAAGGTGGCAGAGGCCGGCGGGGTCATCGCCGGCGGGCACACCGTGATAGACAAGGAGCCGAAATACGGCCTGTGCGTGACGGGCCTCGTGCATCCCGACCGGATCACGATCAAGGGTGGCTTGAGGCCCGGCCACCGGCTCTTCCTCAGCAAGCCGCTCGGAACCGGTGTCATCGCCACCGCTGGAAAGGCCGGGCGGGTGAAGACGCCCCACCTGGAAGCGGCGATTCAGAGCATGACCCGTTTGAACCGGGGGGCCTCCGAGGTCGTGTCGGAGATGGGCATCCAGGGGTGCACCGATGTGACCGGCTTCGGCCTCGTCGGCCACGGCTACGAAATGGTCCTGGCCAGCGAGTGCGGATTCCGTGTCCGCGCCGAAGCCGTCCCGCTCCTGCCCGGAGCCATGGACTACGCCGGATCCGGAAACTTCGCCGGAGGCATGGGCCGCAACAGAAAGTACATCGAGGGCCTGGCCCAGGACGGGAGGCTGGCCCTGCGGACCGCCTCCGGGGTCCCCGCTGAACTCGTCGGGCTGCTGTACGACTCGGAAACGTCGGGCGGCCTCCTCTTCTCCGCCCCTGCGGAGCGGGCCCAAGAGGTTCGTGAGCGGTTCGCGGCGAAAGGCGAGCCCGTCTGGGAGATCGGTGAGGTAATCCCAGAGCGGGCCATCGAGATCGCTTAAGGAAGTCAGGCTGCCAGATGAGATGCGATAGGGACAGAGAGCGCAAAGCGTACGACGCATGACAGATCCCCACGAACAGCACGCTGCCATATCGGGCGGCACAGAGACGTCTGTGCCCGCCATTGGTTTTATCGCCACGGCGAAGGCCGCGGCGCTCGCCGTATTCCTGCTCCTGGCCTTCATCGCCCTCCGATACTCCGGGGCAGCGGCTCACATTTCAAAACAGGGCATCCAGGCCCTCGTGAGCGGGTTTGGACTCCTGGCCCCGGTCGTCCACGTTGCCGTGTATGCAGTGGGGACCACAGTCCTCGTGCCCGCGACGGTCTTCACCCTGATTGGGGCCGTGGTGTTCGGCAAGTTCCTGGGAACCATCTACAATCTGATCGGGGCCACCGGCGGCGCCGCCCTGTCCTTTCTCGCCGCGCGTTATTTGGGGCGGGACTTCGCAGCGCGCTTGCTGAGAGGAAAACTGCGAAGGCTGGATGCCAAGGCCGAGGAGCACGGG
Organism: uncultured bacterium; assembly: GCA_964644725.1. Lineage (GTDB taxonomy): Bacteria > Methylomirabilota > Methylomirabilia > Methylomirabilales > 2-02-FULL-66-22 > 2-02-FULL-66-22. Next base: position 2,282 of record CAZXXV010000300.1, on the reverse strand, counting down.
TTCATCTTGATCTCCTACCTGCGCCTGGCCTATGTCCCGTTCGCCCCCCTGAACTACGCTGCCGGACTGACTCGGATCCGGTTCCTGGATTACCTCGGCGGGTCAGTGCTCGGCATGTTTCCCGGGGTGCTCATTTTTACCTGTTTCCTGGATGAGCTGATCAACCTCGGATCGCCCGCCGATCTCCTGGCCCTTCGGTTTCTCGCACCCCTCAGCCTCTTTGTGGCCTCGTTCTTCCTTCCCGTGCTGGTCAAACGGCTAGCCCCGGCGCTGAACTCGACCGCCCCCAAGCCTGGGATTTAGGCCGACGGAGGAGGCTGCCCTCGTAGCGGGCCTTCTGAAGTAAACGCGTCGATTTGTCGATTGGTCAACTGGTCAAATGGGAAGAGCCTCACGGCCGGGGCTCTTCAACAAATCGACTGATCGACTATTTGACCATTCGACGTGAATTCGAAGGAGGGGGAGGAGCAAGCGCATGACGCAAGCACCGCACAGCCGTGTCCTGCTCTTGGGAAGCGAGGGAATGGGGCGGGGTGATGACCGGCTGGGCCTCACGATACTGGGGAATTTCCTCAAGACCCTGGTGGGGAACCCCCTGCGTCCCGACAAGATCGTCTGCTGGAATGCCGGCGTGAAACTGCTTACCAAGGAATCTCCAGTCCTCGCTACGCTCCAGGATCTCGAGGGAATCGGCGTGGAGATCCTGGCGTGTAAGACCTGCGTAGACCATTTCGGCCTGCAGGAGAAGCTCCAGGCCGGGGAGATCTCCACGATGCCCGTCATCAGTGATCTGCTCCTGCGGAGCGACGTCCTCACCGTCTAGAAAGTGGCTGACCTGGGTGCAGTAACGGTGACCGAACTGGCGTCGAGCGTCGTGAGCACGGAACCCATGTATCGGCTCGAGGGACTCACCAAGACCTTCGATGGGACACGCGTAGAGTCGTGACATGAGGGCAAAAGATGGGCGCGAAGTCTTTGGGACATGCGGTGCTGCGGGTGCGGGATCTGGAACGATCACTGGCCTTCTACCGAGACACCCTTGGCTTGAAAGAGGTGGCCCGCTACGGACCACGGATGGTCTTTCTATCGTGCGGAGAGAACCACCACGACCTGGCGCTTCAGCAGATTGGAAAATCAGCTCCTGACCCGAATCCGGCCGCCGTTGGGCTGTACCATCTGGCGTTCAAGGTCGGAGACAACCTCCAGGACCTCATCGAAATGAAGGCCGGGTTGGAGAAGGCCGGCGTCCAGATGCTCGGCGCCTCGAATCACACCGTATCCAAGGCTCTCTACGTGATGGATCCCGACGGCATCGAGATCGAGCTGTACACCGACGAGGACCCGGCCATCTGGAAGGCCACCCCTCAGGCTGTGGCCACCGTGAAGCCCCTGGCAATCTGAGTCCCTCCCGCCGACAACCTTGATCTCCGTCGTCGTCTTCATTGGGCCAGATAGGTCAAAAAGGACTGCCTGACCCCAATCCTTGTGCCAAGTGGACGATGTGCTCCAGGCGAGATCGAGGCTCGAAGGCACTGCTGCTTTTGCCTTCCAGTCACCTACGTCTCTCAGCGCTCCGGTAGGCTTGATCGTGGGTTCCAACCGCAATCACCAGGACGATGCCCTTCGCATCAAAGACTTCGTACAGGATGCGGTAGCCTCGTCGTGGGCCAAAGTCGTACCCAAAGACCCCACCGAGGCGGCCCTTCTTCGGCCGACCCACGTCACGAGGATTGGCAGCAATTCGGGGGAAATGCGTGGTGCGCAGGGCTGACAGAAGATTCAAAGGGAGGGCGTCAAGGTCGCGCTGGGCGGCAGACGAGAGGACGACCTCATAGGTCATTTGCTTCGCCGCTTGGCAACGGCACGGTCAATGGCCCGCTGCGCGGGCACAGTCCTGGCCGCCAGGAGGTCGCGGCGACCTTGCCTTCGGCGACGAAGGATGAAGGCTTCGTCGCGGCGGAGCAGCTCAGGAACAAGCTCGATAGCCCTCTTTCGTTCGTGTGGGGTTAGCTCGGCGAATGCTCGCGCAACCTGGCGCGCCGTGCGCATGGGTCAACCTCCGCTCTCATAGCGAAACAGAAAGACTTCCCAGTCCGCGTTGACGCTAATCTGCTCCGTTAGAGCACCGAGAGCATAGCCAGGCCTGGGGCTCATGTCAACCCGATCGAAGCCTCCGGCAATGCGGCCAAGACCGACGCCAGGCCCGGACGGCATCGAGATCGAACTCTACACCGACGAGGACCCGGCCATCTGGAAAACCAATCCCCAGGCCGTGGCCACCG
>CAZXXV010000299.1:2205-5939 GCA_964644725.1 uncultured bacterium | reverse complement strand
TGCCCTCCATGGCATCCGCAAAGCCCTCCTCCCCCCGCCAGAAGGGAAAGCCCCCCAGGCGCTTGAGGAGCGGTGCGGTGACCGGCGGGATCCGCACCTCGCCAAGGAAATCGGCTCGCATATCGTCCTTGCCCCAGAAAGCGTCGGGCTCGTGGGGGAGCGGCACCGAGGGCGACTCACGCTCCGACTCCGTCTGTGCCTGAGTCACCTTCTTGGGTGTGCTCTTTCTCTTCACCGCAGCCGAACCGCCGATCAGGCGAATCAGTTCTTCCCGCTCCATGCCGCGTAGCCGGAAGATCAGGAAAGGATCCCGATCGAACTCCTCGCCCAGGAGGTAATACACGGCCGCGATATGCTTGCAGGGATTCGACCAGTCTGGACAGGAGCAGTCGGTCTGCAAATCTTTGCTCCTCCCAGGGAAAAGGGACAGGCCAGCGGTCTTGAAGGCGTCCTCGATTCTCTCAGGCATTTCCCCTGCCAAGAGTTTTGCCCCGAAGAGTGCCTGTCTACCGAGGGCATCGGCCAATCGTTTCCAATGCGCCCTGGAAAGGGTTTCGACCTTGATCCGAACCTGGTAGGGTTTGGGACGGGAACCTTGGACTTCTGCCGAAACTGTGCCCTTGCCGATCGTGATGGAAAGCACCTGGCCCCGGCGGGCATACGACCGGCCGCGGTCCAGCCGCGCACCGATGTTGAAGCTCTCCAGGACTTCAATCCAGCGTCTGGCCCACCAGCTCTTGCCGAAGGTGCCTCCCCTCGATTGCGCCTTGATGCCGCCCCTGGCCTCGCGGGGTCTTGAGGGCCGGTAGTAGCCGAAATCGCGCCACCAGGCCATCCTATTCCTCCACCGCCTCGTGGCGCAGGGCAAAGAGGTGCTTCAGCTCCTGGTTGGACAGCTCCGTCAGCCAGCCCTCGCCCGCCCCGACCACCGTCTCGGCGATCTCTTTCTTGCGCTCGATCATCTCGTCAATCTTCTCCTCCAATGTCCCCGCGCAAACATACTTGTGGACCTGCACGTTCCGGGTCTGGCCGATGCGGAAGGCGCGGTCGGTCGCCTGGTTCTCCACGGCCGGATTCCACCAGCGGTCGAAGTGAAAGACGTGGGTGGCGCGGGTGAGGTTCAATCCGGTCCCGCCGGCTTTGAGTGAAAGCAGGAAAATAGCGGGACCCGGATCCTCGCTTTGGAAACGCTCGACCATCCGGTCACGCTGCCCCTTCGGCACGCCGCCGTGCAGGAACAGCACCTCCCGACCGAACGTGTCCTGCAGGTGCCGCTGGAGAATCTTGCCCATTTCCGCAAATTGGCTGAAGACCAGCGCCCGCTCGCCGACCTCCAGGATTTCCTCCAGCATCTCCGTCAACCGCGCCAGCTTGCCGGACCGCCCGGGAATGCTGGAGTTATCCCCGAGGAATTGCGCCGGGTGGTTGCAGACCTGCTTCAGCTTCGAGAGGGTGGCGAGGATGGCCCCCTTGCGCTGGATTCCCTCGGCAGCATCCAGCGTCCTCTCCGCCTCATGCACCACCGCCGCGTAGAGCGAGGCCTGCTCCTTGGTGAGGGTGCAGAAGACCTTCATCTCCATCTTCTCGGGCAGGTCGGCGATGATGGACTTGTCCGTCTTGAGCCGCCGCAGGATGAAGGGGCCGGTGATCCCCTTGAGGCGATCCGCCGCCTCGCGATCCTGCTCGGCCTGAATGGGGATGAAGAACTTCCGCTTGAACTCGGCCTGGGTGCCCAGCAGGCCGGGGTTCAGGAACTCCATGATGGACCACAGATCGCCGACGTTGTTCTCCACCGGGGTGCCGGTGAGTGTGGCGCGATAGTCGGACGTCAGGGACCGGGCCGCCTTGGCCTGCTTGGTCTCCGGATTCTTGATGTTCTGCGCTTCATCGAGGACGACGCCAGCCCACGCGATCTCCTGCAGGTGCTCCAGGTCACGATGAAGGAGGGCATAGGTCGAGATGACAACCGCGTGCTTCTCCGCATCCCGCTTGAATGCCACGCCCTTCTTTCGACCCACGCCGTGGTGAACCATCACGGGGAGGTCCGGCGTAAATCGCGCCGCTTCCTTGTGCCAGTTGTTCACCACGGAGGTCGGGCACACCAGGAGCACCGGACGCTTTCCGTTCGCCTCCCAATCGCGCTGGATCAGGGCCAGAGCCTGAATGGTCTTGCCGAGGCCCATGTCATCGGCCAGACACGCCCCCAGCCCCCACGCGCGAAGGAACGCCAGCCAGGAGTAGCCCCGAACCTGATAGGGCCGAAGGGTCCCCGCAAACTGCCTGGGCGCCGGGATCTCCGTGAAGGCCACGCGGCCCTCCAGTTGGTCGAGGAGCGTCCCGACCCACCCCGTGGCCCTGACCCCCTTGAAGTCGAATCCGCGCACGCGCTCTGTAGCGCCCAGCGCCATTTGAATGACTTGTCCCACTGTGCCCGTCTCGGAAGATTTCTTTCTCCAGAATTCAACCGCCTGCCGAATTTCCTCGGCGTTTACCTCCACCCACTGGCCGCGCACCTTGACGAGAGGCGCCTTCAGCCTGGCCAGGGCCTCCAGCTCCTCCAGCGTGAGGGTCGCATCGCCCAGGGCGACTTCCCAATCAAACCGGATGATGTCGCCAAGCGAGGGCCCGGCGCCCTGCATCTTCGGACTATTGACCCGCGCCTGAACCGCCAAGCGGACCTTGGTGCCCTTGCGCGTCCACCAGGCCGGGAGCATCACACCGAAGCCGGCCTGTTCCAGCGCGACGGCCCTTTCCGTCAGGAATTCATGGGCGTCGGTCGCATTCAGTGAGTAGCCGCCGGGCTGCGATGTCTTGAGGCTCCTCTCGATGTGGGGACACAACCCTGCGGCCTGGCCGAGTGCGGAAAGCAGGTACTCCTGGATGCCGCCATTCCATCGGCTGAGCGCCGACGCTTTTCGTCCAGTGGGGGTCCACGCATCCTTCGCCTGGAGGAGGAGGCTGGGGTCATCCTGTGGTTGGAGCAGATAGCGGACATACCAGGATGCGCGGGCGGCCCCGCCACGTCCCCCTCGTTCCTCTGCGCCGTCCACTGGTTCCTCCAGGCGAAAGCAGAGGCGGAAGGGTGACGACACCGACACGGCGACGGGCCGATGCCAGTCACGGACTTGCGATGCCAGTTCCGCCAGCGATGCCGCGCTGCCTTCCATGGTTCCATCCGGCGATCGCAGCGCGTAAAGCCACTGGTCGTGAAGGCTGGCAAACTCGGCGGCCTTCTTCCTGGCCTCGCGATGACTCCGCGGAGCGAGGAGTGGCCTCGCCCCGGCAAAGCGAACCAGGTGGTCCACCATTCCGGTGAGGAATGCGGTCAGGGTCGAGAGCGGTGCCGCCGCCGGGGGCGTGGGTGTCGCCTCAGATGACAGCGCACGGGCAACTCCCGGCATGTCGTTGGCCAGCGCGGTGACTCGTCCCCGGTCCTCGCCGGCCACCACGGGCTCCCAGAGCGCCCGATACTGTCCATCCCGGGAATCCAGGCCGGGAAGAAACTGCTGGCGGGCGATCAGCGCCCCCGCGAACCGCATGGCCCGAACCCAGAACGCGAGATCGCGGCCGAGGACCACACCAGGCGCCAGTGTCTGCTTCTCGGCGCTCGTACAGAGCAATGCGACTGCCTCTTCAAGAAACAGCGGCAATACCGTGACGGTCCAAGGGGAAAGGGTGGACGGGGCGGATCCGTCCGGAGCCTCCGCGACGAGAGGGCTCGACGGCACCGGCAC
>CAZXXV010000299.1:0-2105 GCA_964644725.1 uncultured bacterium | reverse complement strand
TGGGGTCAGGCTTTGATAATTTGCTTCTTGCCGCGCGCCTCCACGCCCCGAATCGCCTCTGGGGAAGAGGTCGGGCCATACACCACCCAGGACTGTGTAAGGTACTCGTGTCCACTTTCGGTTGCCAGGCGAGCGAATTGCCTTGAGCCCTGTTGGAGCCTTTGATACGATCTCGCGGGGCAAGTGACCGCTCTGATGTGCGAGGGCCTTCTCGCCGGACGGGGAGGCCAGGCTGAGATTGGATGCCACCGGGGAGAGCCAGGGGGGAATGAAGCGCCTTTCCTTGGTCCAGTGTGAATCAGGGAAGGCCAGAGGAAGTATCGCCCGTCCTGAACCAGGATGTCTTCGGATGGGCGATCCGTCAATCTTGGCGAGGGGCTGATGCGTACTGTGAGAGGCCGCAAGAGAAAACTGCCGGTGGCCGACTTCTTGGAGGCGCTCGAAGCACGGCTGGCCGCAATGAAGGCGGCGGAGCTTCGGGCGGCGTTACTGACTTACGCGGAGCGACTGCCGCCCTCGGAGCGAGGCGCCTTTCTCGCCATTTTCGAGGCCGGCGCCGAGAGCGGCGAGACCGAGCGGATGAAGCCGGCCCACAGGGCGCCCAAGGCGGAAACCCTGCTTCGGGACATCGATGCGGCTATTGAGATGTACGAACAGAGCCGGGGCGGCCGAATAGAGAAAGGGTGGGAGGATGATCTGGAGGACGATGAATGGGCATACGACGAACCTGCATTTGAGGCCTGGCCGACAGCGGAGATGGATGCGCTCTTCCAGCGGGCGGATGCCGCCTTTCGTGAGGGCGACCTCGCTCTGGCGCGGGAGGCATACCACAAGCTGCTGTATGCCGTCGCCGCTTGCCAGGAGGGGGGGTTCGACGAGGAGGGTTTCGACGATGGCGAGGCGCCCGAGCCCGTGGGGGAGACGGACCTGAGCGAGGCCAAGGTGCGATACCTCCGAGCGCTCTACGAGACGACCGATCCGGACCAGCGGCCCGCCGCCCTCCTGAAGGCCATACAGGACCTCCAGTACATCGGGGGTGAACCGGTAGGGCTTCCCGAGGTGATTGGGGCGCGCCGTGCCGCCCTGCCGGATCGGGAAGCCTTTCTCGATGCATGGATTGAGCTGCTTGGCCGGAGCCAGCCAGGGCCGTATGGATTCGATCCCGAGGTCCGTCGGCTCCTGTTCCAGGCGGTGAGACTGCACCGGGGAACCGATGGACTCGCGGAGCTCGCGCGGCGGGATGGGCGCCGGCTCCCGGAGGCCTACCGGAAGTGGATCCTGGCGCTCGCCGAGGAGGACAAGACAGCCGAGGCGATCAGCGCAGCGCAAGAGGCGCTGCGTGACCTACCGGCGACAGGGGAGGTCCGCGCATGGATCGCCGAGTTCATCGCAGAGGATGCCGAGAAGCGTCGGGAGGGTCCGGCTCTCTTGGACGCCCGTTGCGAGGCGTTTCGCGCGGCTCCAAGCACGGCGCGTCTCTCGGCCCTTTGTGAGGCGGCGGAACCCTTCGGGCAACTTGAAAGGCTTGCGCAGGCCGAGGGGGCTCGGCTACGCGCGATGTTGGAGGTGAAGTCAACACGAAGAAACCAGGAAGAAGAGGCAGACGTTTCAGAAGGGCATCGCCTCCTGGCGTTGCTCCACCTCCTTGGCGGAGAAATCGATGAGGCGATCTCGCTGGCCGAGCGGGCCCCGGCGGTCGGCTGGAGCGGCGGCGAGCATCCCGCACCAGTCGTGATCCCCTGCCTCCTCTGTGCCGCAACCGGCGGGGCTGAGCCGGCGTCCGGAACGGCGCTGGCCGACCTCTGGCGGGGGATCGACGCGAGCGAGCCAGTCCTCCCCATGTGGGATCTCGACACAGACGAGGACGCCTTTGACGACGAGGGCGAAGGAGAATTGCCGGACGTTCGGTCGAAAGCACGGCTTGTGCGGCTCACCCCCTTCCTGCGGACGCAGCTCCAGCAGCGCCCCCCGGATCCCGAGCGACGCGAGCGGTTTCTGAAGGCGGCCTGGAACATTGCCAAGGGACGGGTCAAGGCGATCCTGGAGAAGAAGCATCGGCGGGCGTACGAGCGGGCCGCCACGCTGGTGGCGGCGGTCGCCGAGGC
>CAZXXV010000298.1:0-5961 GCA_964644725.1 uncultured bacterium | reverse complement strand
TTCGTGATGGGTGAGGGGGCGGGGCTGATGGTGCTGGAAGAGCTGGAGCACGCCAAGCGCCGCGGCGCCAAGATCTACGCCGAGATCGTGGGCTACGGGATGTCCGCCGACGCCTATCACATCACGCTGCCGGCCCCGGACGGCGCCGTCCGCTCCATGCGCCTCGCCCTGCGGGACGCCAAGGTGACGCCGTCCCAGGTAGACTACATCAACGCCCATGGAACCTCGACCCCCGCGGGCGATGTCAACGAGACCATGGCTGTCAAGACCGTCTTCAACGAGCACGCGCGCACCTTGGCGGTGAGTTCCACCAAATCCATGACCGGCCACCTCCTGGGCGCTGCGGGAGGCATCGAGTCGGTCATCACCGTCCTCAGCATCACCCACGGGATCCTGCCGCCCACCATCAACTACGAGACGCCGGATCCCGAATGCGACCTGGACTACGTTCCCAACACGGCCCGCCGCGCCGAGGTGCGGTACGCCCTGACTAACTCCTTCGGATTTGGCGGCACCAATGCCAGCCTCCTCTTCAAGAAGTTCGAAGAGTAGCCTCCCAACCCAAACCGCCAAGACGCCAAGAACGCCAAGACTCATGGGATCCCAACGGCCCCCAGGGGGATCCCTCTTTCCTCTGAGCCGCCGGATCTTTCTTGGGCTCCGCAGGCCCGAAAGACTGTGGAGGCACACCAGCCCCTGACAATTCAAAGGGAGGTTCCGGAGGACTTTTCCTTCGGGATTTGGAGCGATGAATTCTTGGCGCCCTTGGCGTCTTGGGAACCGGTTGGATTTTCGGGCTGAAGGCGGGTCAGCCGCCGTTGGGTGATACCAGGAGGGTGACGGCGAAGGAGGCGTCGGGTTGGCCCCGGCGCAACTCGGCCATGAAGCCCTCGAGGAACGCCTGCTGGATGCGGGCGGGTGCCTCGTGCGGGAAGGCGCGGAAGGGGGGCTCCATCGCGACGTGGGTGCAGTGGAGATCCAGGATCGCCTGGGCCGCCTGGTAGGACAGGCGGTAGAGTGCCACCATGGACAGATCAGCCTGGTGTCCCAGGCCGACCACCAGGATCCTGTCGGCCTTGAGCTTTCTATTGGGCACAAGGAGCGCAGTCGCTCCCCGCTCTCCGGCGAACTTCCCCCGGGCGCGGAGTCGGGAAACAGTGCCGCACAGGATCCAATCCACCTGGCCCAGGCGGCCGCGCGGCGCCGGCTCGTCCTCCAGGTGGAACAGGACGAGCACCTCTGCGTCAATCTCCTCGATGGGCTGGCTGGATTCTACGATTTGCATCTCAGGCGGGGGCTTGTTGAGGGGGCCGCAAGTGCAGGCGGATCTGGTCCAGGATACCATTGACGAAAGCCCCCGATTCCTGGCTGCCGTACAGCTTGGCGAGCTCGATGGCCTCGTTGATGGCGACTTTTTCCGGGATGTCGTGCCGGTGGAGCAACTCATGGGCGGCCAGGCGGAGGATATTCCGTTCCACCGGGGCGATGCGCGCGAGGCTCCAGTGGGCGGCATTGGCAGCGATGAGGCGGTCGATCTCGGAAGCGTGCTCCAGCGTCCCTCGCGCCAGGCTGTCGGCGAATGCCTGGACTTCTGGCAGGGTGGGGTGGTCCTCCCAGAACTCCTTCAGTACCCGCTCTGCGTCGCCGGGTCGAAACTCCAGCTCGTAGAGGATCATCAGAGCCAGCACGCGCCCCTTCCGTCGTTTGCCCATCGATCTCAGCCATCAGCTTTCAGCCATCAGCAGTCAGCCTCGGAACGATTCGGAGCTGACGGCTGAAAGCTGACCGCTGAAAGCTTCTCCCTATTTCAGTTCCCGGAAGAGATTGGCCATCTCGATGGCCGAGCAGGCAGCATCAAAGCCCTTGTTGCCCCCCTTGGTTCCCGCCCGCTCGACCGCCTGTTCGATGGAGTCCGTGGTGAGGACGCCGAAGGTGATGGGAACGCCCGTCTCTAGGGCTGCGGCCGCCACACCCTTGGACACCTCGGCCGCAATGTACTCGAAATGCGGGGTGGCGCCCCGGATCACCGTGCCAAGACAGATGATGGCGTGGTACTGTCCAGAGGTGGCCAGCCGCTTGGCCACCAGCGGGATCTCGAAAGACCCCGGCACCTTCACGACCGTGATCCGGTCCTCCTGGGCCCCGTGGCGGCGGAGCGCGTCCAGGGCGCCCTCCAAGAGGTGGGCGGTGATGAACTCGTTGAACCGGCTCACCACGATCCCGAAGGTGAACTCCTTGGCCACGAGGGCCCCTTCCCAGGTCCGCACCATGTCTCCTCCTTCACGTCGACAGCGACAGAGAGATCCGACAGCGAATTCGGGAAACCCTCCCCGTCCGTCTCTCGTGAGGTGTCCAATCTTCAGCGTCTGGACCGGCCGGTCCCCGACGCGCCGTTGCCGGCGTGCTGGCCGCGCCGGCGCAGGCTGGAAGGGGGCTGGATGAGATGTCCCAGCTTCTCCCGCTTGGTGGTGAGGTATCCAAGGTTAGCCGCCGTGGGCTTGGTGAGGAGCGGCACCCGCTCCACCACGTGCAGGCCGTAGCCCTCCAGTCCCACGATCTTCCGCGGATTGTTGGTCATCAGGCGAAGCTTCGAAACTCCCAGGTCCACCAGGATCTGGGCCCCCACTCCGTAATCCCTGAGGTCGGGCTTGAAGCCGAGCCTCTCGTTGGCCTCCACCGTGTCGAATCCCTGGTCCTGCAGCTCGTAGGCGCGGAGCTTGTTGGCCAGCCCGATCCCGCGGCCCTCCTGCCGGATGTACAGCAGGACGCCCGTTCCCTCCTGGGCGATGAGTTCCAGCGCGCGGTTGAGCTGCCCCCCGCAGTCGCACCGGAGCGACCCCAGCGCGTCGCCGGTGAGGCACTCGGAGTGGACCCGCACCAGGACCGAGTCGACCGCGTTGATCTCGCCCTTCACCAGGGCCAGGTGGTGCTTGTGGTCCACCTGGCTGTGGTACAGGATCGCCCGGAACGTGCCGTGCCGCGTGGGCAGGGTGGTGCTGGCCACGCGACTGACGAACTTCTCCCGCTTCATCCGATAGTCGATGAGATCCTTGATGGTGATCATGCGCAAGCCGTGGCGGTGCGCGAAGCGGGTGAGTTCGGGGACGCGGGCCATGCTCCCGTCGGGGTTCATGATCTCGCAGATGACGCCCGCGGGGTACAGGCCGGCCAGGCGGGCCAGGTCCACGGCCGCCTCGGTCTGGCCGGCGCGGGTGAGGACACCGCCTTCCCGGGCGCGCAGGGGAAACATGTGCCCCGGCCGCGCCAGGTCATCCGGCCGCGTGTTGGGATCGAGGATCGCCTTGATGGTCGCGGCTCGGTCGTGGGCCGAGATGCCGGTGCTGACCTTGTGCTTGGCCTCGACCGAGACGGCGAAGGCCGTCTCGAAAGGAGAGGTGTTCTCCGAGACCATGGCCGGGATCTGGAGCTGGTCGAGCCGCTCGCCCACGATGGGCATGCAGATCAGGCCACGCCCGTGGGCGGCCATGAAGTTGATGGCGGGCGGCGTGACCTTCTCGGCCGCCATGGTGAGGTCGCCCTCGTTCTCCCGGTCCTCGTCGTCCACGACGATGACCATCTTCCCGCTGCGGATGTCCCGGATGGCGTCCTCGACTCGATCGAAGCGGATGGGTGCCTGGCCTCGGGACGTCGCGCCCTTGGCGGATTTGCGACGCCCGTGCTCGGCCGACATCACGGGCGCAGACGTGGATCCGGCCCGACGGCGTGGGATGCTCTTCCGCTTGCTCATGCGAATCCGTGCTCCTCGAGGAAGGCCAGGGTCAGGCCCCCCTGGCCCGTGGCGTCCGACCGTCCGGCCTCCGGCCCAGAGGGGCCTCCGGCCCGGAGGGCCAGGAGTCGGGCGACGTGCTTTCCCAGCAGATCGGCCTCTAAGTTGACCAGGTCGCCCACGCGCTTGCTTCCCAGCGTGGTGTGGTGGAGCGTGTGGGGGATGAGGGCCACGCCGAAGGTGTCCCGCGAGAGCTCCGCCACGGTCAGGCTGATCCCGTCCACGGCAATGGATCCCTTCATCACCAGGAGCGGCGCCAGGTCCTGCGGGAACCGGAACCGCCAGAACTCGCCGTCCGTCTCGCCTGAGCTCGACGCAGGCCCCTGCAGGGTCCGGCCGGCGATTTCACCGATGGCATCCACGTGGCCGGTGACCAGGTGTCCACCCAGGCGATCGCCCAGGCGCAAGGGCCGTTCAAGATTCACCCGCGATCCGGCCCGGAGCCTCCCCAGCGTGGTGCGATCGAGCGTCTCGGCCGAGAGGTCACTGGTGAACCCGTCCCCCTTGACCGCGGTCACGGTGAGGCACGCGCCGTCCACGGCGATGCTGTCCCCCACGCGGAGCCCTTCCACCAGGGGCCCGGCCCCGATGTGCACCCAGGCCCCGCCAGGCTTGCGCGTGCATTCCCGGACCGTACCAATGGCCTCGATGATTCCGGTGAACATTACTGTTCGGCGCACCCACGCCACAGCGGGGCAAGGCCCCGGCGGTGCCGTGGGTCCCGGCAGGTCGGCGGTTCGGCTGTTCCGGAATTGCCGAATCCGCCAGAGGCGGAAACGGTCGAACGCCCGAACGCTTGTGGATAGAGACGAGTGCGAATGACCCTCGGGATCGGCACCCTACGATCTCGCTGCGACCCTATTGATGTATCCTTCCACCAGGATGTCGCCGTCGAACCGCTCGATGCGCACATCGCGCAGGCGGAGCGCCTGGCTGAGCGTCTCGATGCCCTCGCCGCCCACGGCCGTGGGCGTGGATTTTCCGCCGATCAGGATCGGCGCCAGGAAGACCAGGACCTTGTCCACGATCCCCTCGCGCAGCGCCGAGGCATTGATCTCGGCGCCCCCCTCGATCATCACCGAGAGGATCCCGCGCTTCCCCAGCGCCTCCATGAGCCGCTCCAACGAGACCCGCCGTGGGCTGTTCTCCACGACGATCACCTGGACCCCCTCGTTCTTGAGGGCCTCGAGTTTTGTGCGCGGCGCCATCTGGGCCACCGCCAGGATGGTGGGGGCGGTCGAAGCGCGATTCACGACCTTGGCGCGCAAGGGACACCGGGCCAGGTTGTCCACAATCACCCGGATGGGGTCACGCTGGTCGGCGATCCCCAGCCGCGTCGTGAGGAGGGGATTGTCGCGCAGGACCGTGCCGATGCCCACCAGGACAGCATCCACCTCGTTCCGGAGCTGGTGGACGCGCCGCCGAGCGCTCTCGCCGGTGATCCAGCGGGAGTCTCCGGTCCGGGTGGCGATCTTCCCGTCCAGGCTGGCCGCCACCTTCAATGTCACGAAGGGGCGACCCGTCCGGACGTGGGTGAAGAAGGCCTCGTTGAGTCGCGACGCTTCCTCGGCGAGGACGCCGACGTCCACCAAGAGGCCGGCCGCGCGCAGCGCCGCGATCCCCTTGCCGCTCACCGCCGGGTTCGGGTCCTCGCAGGCTGCCACGACGCGGCGGACCCCGGCCTGGAGGACCTGCTCCACGCACGGCGGCGTGCGACCGTAATGACAGCAGGGCTCGAGGCTCACATACAGCGTCGCGTCCCGCGCTGCGGGACCCGCCTCGCGCAGGGCCACGATCTCGGCATGGTCGGAGCCGGCGTAGGCGTGGAAGCCCTCGCCGACGAGCTGGTTATCTCTCACCAGGAGCGCCCCCACCATGGGGTTGGGGCTCGTCCGCCCGCGGGCGCACGCCGCCAGTTCCAAGGCGCGGCGCATCCACATCCGATCGGTCTCAAACATGACTTCCGTGTTTCCGCAACCTGGCGTCAGACAACGAATTGCTCGACGAAAGTAACATCGTGCTGGAGGAGTGTCAAGGTCAAAGCCCGCCGCAGAGAAGCTTTCAGCCGTCAGCGGCCAGCATTTCGAAGAGTTGGGAGCCGGGCACCCAGCCGACTGGGGACTGGTGGCCCGTCGGCTGGGTGGCCGACAGTCGAGTGCCGGTAGGGGAGAGAG
>CAZXXV010000297.1:0-5984 GCA_964644725.1 uncultured bacterium | reverse complement strand
TACCTGCACGACTGGAAGGCGTTCGGAAAGATCGTGATCCTGGGCGAATTCCTCACCATTTCCGCCGTGACCATGGCCGGGCTATCCATCCTGGCCAACCTGGGCCAGCCCATGCGGGTGCTGAACGTCATCCTGTACCCGTCGCCCAAATCTCTTATCTTCTGGGACCTCGTGGTTCTGGTCGGCTACCTGCTGCTCAACGCCCTCATCACCCTGGTCGCGCTCAGCGCCGAGCGGAAGGGCGTCGCCCCGCCCGGATGGATCAGGCCCGTCATCCTCCTGTCCATCCCGTGGGCGGTCAGCATCCACACCGTCACGGCGTTTCTGTTCAGCGGCCTTCCGGGGCGGTCCTTCTGGCTGACCGGCCTCCTGGCTCCCCGGTTCCTCGCCTCCGCCTTCGCGTCGGGCCCTGCGTTCCTGATCCTGCTGACCATGGCCATCCGCAGGCTGGCAGGGTTCGACCCTGGCCGGGAAGCCATCCGGCAGCTCTCGCTGATCGTCACCTACACCATGGTCATCAATGTGTTCTTCGCGATGGTGGAGGCCTTCACCGTCTTCTACAGCCAGATCCCCGAGCACATGGCGCACTACGAGTTCCTGTTCTTGGGGTTGGAAGGGCATGCGCCGCTCGCCGGCTGGATGTGGACCTCCATGATCCTGGCAGTGATTTCACTGGTGCTGCTGATCACGCCCCGCTACCGGAACAACGAGAAGATCCTGGCGGTGACCTGCGGGATGGTCTTCCTGTCGCTGTGGATCGACAAGGGCCTCGGCGTGATCGTGGGCGGGTTCGTGCCCTCACCGCTGGGCCACGTCACGAGTTACGTCCCGACCCTGCCGGAGATAGCCATCACGCTCGCCATCTGGGCCGTCGGCTTCCTGATGATCACCGTCTTTTACAAGATTGCCCTGTCGGTAAGAGAGAGCCTGGCCGGCCTGTAGGACCTTCCGAGGATTCTTGGGTGCCTTGCGGGTGTTCCCGCAGGCATGGAAGTGTGCTGGAAGAGACGATGCCACAAGCTTCACCTGACAAGAAGCGCGAGGAAGGGACGAAAGGGGCTGAGCCCATGGGCACGGCGGCCGACAAGGCGAAGCCTGCCCCCCCACTCCGTCCCCACCAGGTCCTGGGGGTCAGCTACTACATGGAGCGCCTGTACCCTGGCGACCGGGTCAGGCGGTTTCTCGAGATCTTCGCGACCGTGCTCCAGCACAGCAACTACGGCCAGTTGATCGACACATATGCGCGGGTTGCCGCCAGATGCGCCCACTGCGCCGCCGCATGCCAGATCTACCTGAACACCTCGGACCCCAAGGACATTCCGTGTTACCGGACCGACCTCCTCCTGGAGATTTACCGGCGTCACTTCACCCTCCGTGGCGTCCTGCAGAGCAAGCTGACGGGGACCGTCTACCTGACCGAGGAAAGGATCCGGGAACTCGCCGAGTCCATCTATCATTGCACGGCCTGCCGGCGCTGCTCGTTCGAATGCCCCATGGGAATTGACCACGGCCTGGTCACGCATCTGAGTCGGTACATTCTGAGCGAGATGGACGTGGTGCCAAAGGCCTTGGTCGTGGCCACGCGGGAGCAGCTCGAAGGAAAAACCGGCAATACCTCTGGGATTCCGGTCCCCGCGCTCTTGGACACCCTGGAATTCCTGTCCGACGAGATCACAGAGGAAAAGGGCGTGGATGCGCCCTTCCCGATCGACCAGGAAGGGCGAGACTTCGTGTTCTTCCCTGCGGTGAGCGATTTCCTCCTGGAGCCTGACACCCTCAAGGGCGTTGCCCTGACGTTTTACGCCGCGGGGGAATCGGACCGGTGGACCATCGGCACGGGCTACTACGACGGGATCAACTACGGGCTCTTCTACAGCGATTGGTGCGCGGAGCGGATCATCCAGAAGGTGATCGCGGAGACCACACGGCTGCGAGGAAAGGCTGTCCTGATCGGCGAATGCGGACACGCCTCCCGCAGCGCCAAGCTCTTCGTCCCGACCTTCGGGGGAGCGCAGGGGGCCCTGCCCATGGTGAACATCATGGAATACACTCTCCGGGCCCTGGAGTCGGGGAAGATCCGGCTCAATCCCGACGCGATCCGGGAGCGAGTCACTTACCACGACCCATGCAACGTCGCCCGGACAGGCTGGATCGTGGAACAGCCCCGGCGCATCCTCAAGGCCTTCTGCCGCGATTACGTGGACATGGAACCCCGCGGGACGCGGAACTACTGCTGCGGCGGGGGAGGCGGCACCGTGTCCGTGGATGAGATCCGGGCCTACCGGACCAAGATCACGGGGAAGCTTAAGGCCGACCAGATCCACGCTACGGGAGCGCACTACGTGGTGGCCCCTTGCGCAAACTGCAAGAAGCAGCTCCGCGAGGTGTGTGAAGATCATGGGCTGAAGGGCGTGGAGGTGGTGGGCCTGCACGACCTGATCTACAAGGCCATCGTTCTGTAGGCGCGGGGAGGCGCCGGATGGAAACCGCATTGGCCTTTGCCCGAGGGCCGCTCCTCTTCTTTTCGTTCGCGGTCTTTTTCGCCGGCCTGGCCCGGCAGCTCGGCCTGACCATGGCGGAGCTGGTGCGGGCCTACCGAAGGGCTGGCGATCAGGTGATCCCCTTCGGGTTCCTCTTTTGGCGCAGCCTGGGATGGATCATCCCCGTCAACGCCCTGCGTGGGACCCGCGTCCCCTATACGGTGGCCTCGGTGGTATTTCATGTGGGGATCATCCTGGTTCCGGTCTTCCTCAGCGGCCACGTCCAGCTCTTGAGGCGGGGCCTGGGACTCGCCTGGCCAACCCTCCCTCCCCCCCTAGCGGACGCCCTCACGATCACCAGCTTGGCCGCCCTCGCCGCACTCCTGCTTTTCAGGGTCGGGAGCCGGGCCCTACGCTTCCTGAGCACTTTCCAGGATTGGTTCCTTCTCGTCCTGTGCATGGTTCCTTTGCTGTCGGGCTACTATGTGGCGCACCCGGCGGGGAGTCCTCTGCCCTTTCGGCTGACGTTCCTCATCCATCTGCTGAGTGCTGAGCTTCTGGTCATCCTGATCCCCTTCACCAAATTGGCGCACGTGGTCCTTTTCCCGTTTACCCGGATCTCCTGGGAGTTGGGTTGGCATTTCGTTCCGGGTGCCGGGGAGAAGGTGCGGATCGCTCTGGGAAAGCGGGGTGAACCCGTATGATCCAGAGCCCCAGCATTTTGACGGATGTCACCGCATGCATCGGCTGCGAGGAATGCGTCGCAGCCTGCAAGAAGATCAACGGCTTGCCCCCGGGGGGCCCTCCGCCACGGAGAGGGGGAACGCCGGATGGCTTGTCCGCTGACCGCTGGACGACGGTCATCCGCAGGCCTGGTAATCGCTTCGTCCGCAAGCAGTGTCGCCACTGCTTGCATCCCGTCTGTGTCTCTGTTTGCCCCGTGGGTGCCCTTCAGAAGACGCTCGAGGGCCCGGTCATCTACGACAAGAGCCTCTGCATGGGATGCCGGTACTGCATGGTTGCCTGTCCCTATGGCATCCCACACTACGAATGGAACGCTGTCGCCCCATCGGTGCGCAAATGCATCCTGTGCTATCCACACCTCCAGACGGGAAGAGTCGCGGCGCCCGCGTGCGTCACGGCCTGCCCCACGAACGCCTCCATCTTCGGCACCCGGTCGGACCTCTTGGCGGAGGCCAGGAGGCGTCTTGCCGCGGAGCCGAAGAAGTACATCCAGCGCATTTGGGGGGAAAGACAGGTGGGCGGCACGTCCGTTCTCTACATCTCCGAAATCTCCCTGGATTTCCTGGGCTGGCAAGACAGCCGATATCTGGGTCCTGAACCCCTTCCCGAGAAGACGTGGGCGGCCCTCAAGCTCGTGCCCTTCCAGTTCTTCGGCGTCGGGGCGCTCATGGGCGCCATCTATTGGATCATCGAACGCCGGCGGAAGCTTGCGCTGGACGAGGCCGGATCACCCCTGAATGCCGACGGAGGAAAGGGTGACCACGAAGAATAGCCGCATCTTCGTTTTCAAGGGAATCCTATGGTCCTTCGTCGGCCTGGCCGCCGCCGTGGCCATCATCCGGTTCACCTACGGGCTAGGCGTTTCGACGGCGCTTTCCGATATTACCCCGTGGGGCCTTTGGATCGGGTTCGACGTCATGGGCGGCGTCGCCCTGGCCGCCGGCGGCTTCGTGATCGCCGCCGTGGTTCACATCTTCCATCGGGAAAAATACCACGCCGCGGCCCGTCCGGCGATCCTGACTGCATTTTTGGGCTACGGGGCCGTGGTGGTGGGACTCCTCTTCGATCTGGGACTGCCATGGCACATCTGGCACCCCATCATATTCTGGAATATCCACTCCGCGCTTTTCGAGGTGGCCTGGTGCGTCATGCTTTACCTCACGGTCCTTGCCCTAGAGGCAACCCCGACCATTCTCGAACGCACCGCCTATCAACGGACCTACAGGGTCTTCACGCGCCTGAGCCTGCCCATCATGATCCTGGGCATCATGCTGTCCACCTTGCACCAGTCGTCCCTGGGCTCCCTGCTCCTCATCATGCCCTTCAGAATCCATCCTCTCTGGTACAGCCACTGGCTGCCTGAACTCTTCTTCGTGTCCGCCATCTGCCTCGGGCTCCACATGGTCATGTTCGAATCTTCCATCACCTCCTGGCTCTACAGGCGTAAGCCCGAGACGGAGATGCTCGAGGGTCTGGCCAAGATGGCTGCCCTGGCCTTATCAATTTACCTGGTGTTCAGGGGGGCGGACCTGGCAGCCCAGCACAAGCTGGGGTTGATTCTGGCAGGGACGTGGGAGAGCAATCTCTTCATCCTCGAGATGCTCATGTCGGCAGTCGGGCCCATCGCGCTGTACGCCATTCCGAAGGTGCGACGGTCCTCCACGGGCGTGTGGTTGGTCTCCTCCATTGCCGTTCTGGGATTCGTGCTGAACCGGATCAACGCGGCGGGACTCGCCCAGGTCTGGGCCACCCGGTTTTTCTACTTTCCGGCCTGGACCGAATTTGCCATCAGCATCGGCATCGTCTCGGCCTGCGGTCTGGTGTTCTTCTTCATTCAGGAACACTTCCCCGTCGATCCCCACACGCTGGAGAAAATCGAAAGGGATCGCGAGATAGCCGCAAAGGCCCTGCCCCAATTCGTCCCCTTCACCTTCACGCAGGTCTGGCTGGGTGAAGACTGGCGAAAGGCCGCCAAGGTCTACTCTATGTTGTTTGTCCTGGCCATAGCCGGGGGTCTCACCCTGGCGCCCAAGAGCGAGCCCTTCATCAACCTGCCGACGCAGCGCGCCCGTGGCGGCGACATCCTCAGGGTCGGATCAGCCCAGCCGTACGTCTACTTTGACCACAAACCTCACCAGGACGAGGCCAGAAAGGAGGGATCCTGCGGACTCTGCCACCACCTCCACAAGGCAGGCGATGTCGGGACCCCGTGCAGCGAGTGCCATCGCGCTGTGTACACCGCCAGCAACACCTTTGATCACGACGCCCACGTGGCGGCCCTTCAGGGGAACCTCTCCTGCGCCAAGTGCCACGGCGAAGAGAAGTCGTTCCAGTTGAAGGCCACGAAAACCTGCCAGGATTGCCACCAGAAGGACATGATGGCGGCCAACCCCATCGTGAAGAAGTTCGACAACCCGTGGGCGGGGAGCTACAAGGACGCAATGCACAAGATGTGCATTCCGTGCCACGTGAAGAAGGCGGCCGATCCCGCGGTGAATCGGCCCGACCTGGGCCGCTGTGGCGCCTGTCACAACGAGGGGACGAAATCCGAGCAGATCTACCGTGGGCAGGTTCTGCCAGAGAAGAGTCCAGGTAGCGCGCCGTGATCTCTCCCCCCGGAGGCCAGCGGCGCCGCGGCGAAGGTGCGGCTTCGAGGTGAGGGATTCTGGGGCTCTGGCAGATTCTCAGCGCCTTCGCCAACTGCCTGGGCCCCGAGACGCCCAAGCACGTCTGCGCGCCCTGCAGCAACTGTAAGGGTCA
>CAZXXV010000296.1:0-6012 GCA_964644725.1 uncultured bacterium | reverse complement strand
TCCCTGGGGCGTACGGGCTTCTGGGCGTAGCCGACGCAGGTTTTCGTGATGGTGCGGGCCTGATCCCCGACGATGTCGTAGGCCGTCATGGCGACGATCGGGATGTGCTTCACGGCCGGATCGCTTTTCAGCGTGCGGGCCACCGCAAGGCCGTCCATGTCCGGGAGCTGGATGTCCATGAGGATGAGGTCGGGCCGATGCTCGCTGGCGATCTGGAGGGCCTGGATGGCATTCGCCGCTTGAAGCACCTCGAAGCCCTCGAACCGGAAGGCGTCTGCCAGCGGCTCGGCGATGTCCGGGCTGTCCTCGACGATGAGAATGGTGGCCTTGGCCATCGCTGAGTCCTCTTTGGATGCCGCGGGGGGCGGGAGAGTCCGCGGAACTTCGCAGAGGCTATCCTGGACGTTGCGTGAAAGGCAAGGAGTTTTTGGGCATCCAGGGCTGTCATCTTCGGAAGCAGACATTCTGAACCGGAGGGTTTGGCATGGGCATCTTGGATCGGTTTTCTCTGGCGGGGAAGACGGCCATCGTCACCGGCGCTGGAAAGGGATTGGGGCAGGGGATGGCGCTGGCCCTGGCGGAGGCGGGTGCGGACGTCGCCATCGTCGAGCTCGACATGCCGGCCGCGGAGGAGACGGCGGCCGAGATCCGGAAACGGGGACGCAAGGCGCTCAGCATCAAGGCGGACGTGACCATTCCGGAAGAGGTTGCCGCCATGGTTGACACCGTCATCCAGGAATGGGGGCATCTGGACATCCTGGTCAACAATGCTGGATACGCCCAGCCCCTCTCGGCCCTGGACATGTCGGTGCAGGACTGGGACCGCTTGCTGGCGGTCGATCTCAAGGGGGTGTTTCTCTGCTGCAAGGCCGCGGCGCCCCACATGATCAGGCAGGGCGGAGGGAAGATCATCAACATCGCGTCCATGTCCGCATTCCACGTGAATCGCGATGCCGACTACTGCCATTACAATGCGGCCAAGGGCGGGGTGGTCATGCTCACCAAATCGCTGGCCGTGGAATGGGCCCGCCACGGGATCTACGTCAACAGCATCAGCCCGGGCTATTGTCGCACGCCCGGAAACGCGGCGCGCTCGGACAACCCGGCCATCCGGGCCATCCGGGTGGACCAGGGGGTGATCAAGCGGTACGGGCAGGCCTACGAGGACCTGGGCGGCGCCGTGGTCTACCTTGCCTCCGCCGCCTCCAACTTCACCACCGGGTGCAACCTGGTCGTGGACGGCGGCTACAGCCTCTAGAGAAATTCACCGGAACCGAATGCAACCGTCCGCTTGTGGCGGAAGCGCAGATCCTCTCGGACGGATCCGAAGGCTGGCGGCCCGTGGGAACTGACCGGCAAAGCTTCGCAATGACCGTCGACCTGGACACGACGCGGCAGCGGTGGCCGTGGGGGCAGGCAGTTCTGCTCGCAGGCCTGCTTCTCCTGCTCACCACCTTCATCCTCTATCCCCTCGTGCGGGTCCTCTTCGTGGCTGTCACTGGTGTAAATGGGCTCACCCTGCGCCATCTGCTCAACTTCTTTGATCGGCCACTGTTCCGCGAGGCCCTGGTCAACAGCCTGGCCGCGGGCGGGCTGGCGGTCGTGTTCGGGAGCCTCCTGGGGGTCCCTCTGGCCTATTTCAGTGTGCGCTACGAGTTTCGCGGGAAACTCGTGCTCCAGACCCTGGGCATCCTGCCCCTGGTCATCCCGCCCTTCGTCGGCGCCGTGGCCCTGCAGCTCATCCTGGGGCGCAGCGGCATGCTGAACCTGCTCCTGTTCCGCTGGTTCGGCGCCAGCGTGCCGTTCATGGAGGGCCTGACGGGCGTGATCTTCGTCCAGACCCTCCACTATTTCCCGTTCATCATGCTCAACACCGCCGTCTCGCTGGCCAACATTGACCCGTCCCTGGAGGAGATGGCGCAGAACTTGGGGAGTCACGGGTGGCGGCTGTTCCGACGAATCACGTTGCCGCTCATGCTGCCCGGGTATGTGGCCGGCTGTCTCCTCACCTTCATCCGGGTGATTGACGACCTGGGCACGCCGCTGATGCTGAATTACACCAAGCTCCTGGCGCCCCAGGCCTATCTCCGGATCACCACCATCGGCATTGACGACGTGGACGGCTACGTGGTGTGCGTCATCCTGGTGGTCCTGTCCCTGGCCTCGCTCTGGGCGGCGCGGAAGTACCTCGGGCTGTCGGAATACGCGACGGTCCAGCGGGGGACGACGGGGGCCGAGATCGGGAAGCCGATCCGGGGGATCAAGCTGGCGGCGGTCCTGTGCATCAGCGCCGCCATGCTGGGGGTGAGCCTCCTACCACACCTGGGGATCCTCTTGCTGTCCCTGTCCAGAATCTGGAGCTTCTCCCTGCTCCCCACGGTCTACACCCTGGGAAACTACGAGGAGATCCTGTTCCGCACGCCCCACTTCGTGAAGAACACGCTGCTCTACGCCCTGCTGGCGGCGGGGGTGGACATCGTCCTGGGCGCCGTCATCGCTTGGCTGCTCCTGCGCGGCCGGATCTTCGGCCGGAATCTGCTGGACGCGATCGCCACGATGCCGCTGGCGATTCCTGGCGTGGTGCTGGCCGTGGGCTACCTCCGCGTCTTCCACGGCTGGGAATTCCCGGGCCTGGGAGGACCGCTGACCGGATCCTGGGTGATCCTGGTCATCGCCTATTCCATGCGGCGCCTGCCGTACACCGTGCGGGCCTGCTATGCGGCCCTGCAGCAGATCCACGTCTCGCTGGAGGAAGCAGCCCAGAACCTGGGGGCGAACCAGATGCGGACCTTCTGGAAAGTGACCTTCCCCCTGATGGTGGGCGGGCTGGTGGCCGGCGGCCTGATCAGCTTCATGACCTCGGCCGTGGAGCTTAGCTCCACCATCATGCTGGTGCCCAGGATGGAGCTGGGCCCGATCGCCTACGGGATCTACGTCTACATGCAGAGTGCCATCGGCCGCGGTCCCGGGGCCGCCCTGGGCGTCGTGGCGATCCTGCTGGTCGGCGTGTGCACCTACGTCACCAACCGCCTCTTCGCCGGCCGGTCGGGGAGCGCATTCCGCGTCTGATCGGCGAGGAGGCGAGGAAGCTGGAAGGCTGGAAAGCATCCCCGCATCCTAGCCTCCAAGCTTCCCAGCGGGTACAGTCGAGAGAAAACGAGTGACCACCAGAGCTTCCGAGGTGCGATTGGATCGCGTCGGCAAGCGGTTCGGGGACACCTGGGCCGTACGGGGCGTCAGCCTGCACATCCAGGTGGGCGAGTTCTACACCTTCCTGGGACCCAGCGGGTGCGGCAAGACCACCCTGCTCCGGATGATCGCCGGTTTCGCATTTCCCGACGAAGGGGGCGTCTGGCTGGACGGCGAGCTGGTGAACGCCCTGCCGCCGTGGAAGCGGAACGTCGGGATGGTCTTCCAGAGTTATGCCATTTGGCCTCACATGACCGTCTTCGAGAACGTGGCCTTCGGCCCCCGGGAGCGGGGAGAGCCGAGGGCCGAGATCGAGAGGCGGGTCGGGGAGGCGCTCCGCATGGTGAATCTCGAGGGGATGGAGGGACGGCGACCCTCCCAGCTCTCTGGGGGGCAGCAGCAACGCGTGGCCCTGGCCCGCACCCTCGTCGTCCAGCCGCGGGTCCTCCTCCTGGATGAGCCGTTGTCCAACCTGGACGCGCGGCTCCGGGCGCAAATGCGGATCGAGCTGCTCAAGCTCCAGCGCGACCTGGGAATCACCACGATCTACGTCACCCACGATCAGGAGGAGGCCCTGGCCCTTTCCACCCGGATCGCCGTCATGTCGGCGGGCGCGGTGGTCCAGGAAGGGACGCCCCGGGAGATCTACGAGGCACCGCAGGGGCGGTTCGTGGCCGAGTTCGTCGGCGCATCCAATCTGGTGGCGGGTGAGGTGCGGCAGGCAACCGGGAACACCATGATCGTCACGACGGAGCTGGGGGTGGAAGTGCGGGCGGCGTGCCCATCAGCGGCGACCCCGCCGTCCGGGCGCATTCTCCTCACCATTCGCCCGGAGGCGATGGACCTCGTCCCACCGGAGGATCCGCCCGATGGCCGGAATCGTCTGGAGGGCAGGGTCCTCGCCTCGGCCTTCCAGGGGGCCGCCATCGAGTACGAGCTCGAGGTGGGGGAGACCTTGCTGCGGGCCAGCGTGACCAACCCCAAGGGCAAACGCCTCTTCCAGCGAGGCGATCTGGTGGCAGTCGTGTTTGCGCCGGAGGATGTCGGCATCATCGGCGGCTGATCCTTTCGATGGGAACGGGGGACTCGGCCCAGGCGTGGCGGGCGTGACTGATGGCCACATTCATTCTCGTGCGACACGGCGAATCGATCTGGAACAGCGAGCGCCGGATCCAGGGCAGCCTGGGCCCGGAGCTGAGTCCCCGCGGGCGACGGCAGACCGAACTGCTGGTCTCGCACCTCAAGGCCCACAAGCCGCAGCGGGTCGCGGCGATCTACGCCAGCCCGCTTCGGCGCGCGGCCCAGACGGCCGAGCAGATCGCCGGCGCCTACCGCCTCCCGGGCGCCTTGCAGATAGACCCGGCCTTCTGATCGCGCGGCGCCGCACCGACGCGAGGCATCATCATGGACCTCAGATCCCTTCGGGCGTTCATCTTCGACCTGGATGGCTGCGTGTACACGGGCAACACCCTCGTCCCGGGCGTGCAGGCGTGCCTCGCGTCGCTTCGGGAGAAGGGGCGCCGGATCCTCTTCCTGACCAACAACTCGCGGGAGGCGGGAGACGAAATCCAGGCCAAGCTGGCGCGATTGGAAATCCCCGCCCTCCGGGAAGAGGTCCTCTCAGCGGCGGAGATCGTCGGGCCCTTTGTGCGGGACCGGTTCGGTCCATCGCGCGCGCTGGCGCTCGGGTCCGACACGCTGCGCCGCCTGCTGGCCGAGGCGGGGCATTCCCTGGTGCCAGTGGAGGCCTATCGCGACGCCCGGGTCGTGGTGGTGGGCCACGACTTCGACTTTGACTATCGGAAGCTGGCCGCTGCCTCACGAGCCGTGGCATCCGGGGCCGCCTTCGTGGCGGTGAACCTGGATCCCCGTCTGCCGGTGGAAGACGGTGAGTTCTATCCGGGGTGCGGCACTCTCGTGGAGGCGGTGGCGACGGCGTCCGGGACCCGACCCGATGTGGTGGGGAAGCCGATGCCGCACATCTTCCACGCCGCGTTGGCGCGGTTGGGTGTCCCGACGGAAGAAGCAGCCATGATCGGCGACAGCTTGGCCTCGGATGTGCGCGGGGCACAGGCCGTGGGCTTGCGCACCATCTGGCTCGCGCCACCGGGCGCGTCACCGGGCGAGGTCCTCCCGGATCTTTCCATCCATCACTTTGCTGAGCTTCGCGGACGCCTCTGATGTCCCCCGGGCGGATCATCCGATCCGCTGTCGCTGTCCCTGTCCCTGTCGCCCTGAGGGACGGCTCTGACGACTTCCAGTTGCGCCCCGAAGGGCCCTGTGGTAGTGTCACATGCGTTCCACGGCTCAAGAGCTGGATCCTTCCTCGCCACTCTGGGCGAGCGCCCCGATGGCTGCAGGGACACGGACGCTGGCCCGTGCCGAAGAGGGGACGGCAAGCAGGACCACAAGAAAGGAGGATGAGATGGGAAAGGTGCTGGCACTTGTCCTGGGGGTCGCACTGTTGACCACAAGCTGCTACACGCTGAACTACAGCAGCTCGGCTTCCTCCAAGCCGGTCTCGTTCACCGGGGAGGTGAAGGGTCAGCGCACGCACTTCACCGAAGAAAAGAGGATCTGGTATGCTCTCTGGGGATTGGTTCCCATCTCGGACAATGACATCGAGAAGAGCCTGATCGAGCCGCGCACCGCTGGCGGCGCCGTACAGAACCTTTCCCTGAAGAGCGAGATCACGGCCCTGGATTTCCTCATCAATATCTTCACTGGGATCGTCACCATCTATTCCCACAGCGTCACAGTGGAGGGTGACGTCGTCCGCTAGTGCGCCAAGCGAAGCTTGGCGCTTCTTGCAGGGTGAGAGTC
>CAZXXV010000295.1:0-6050 GCA_964644725.1 uncultured bacterium | reverse complement strand
CCGGCCGCGGCGCTTTATCAAGTCCCACGCATTGCGAAGGCACGTGGCCTTGCCGAAGAGGCCATTCGCCGTCTCGTCGAGCAGCACGTGGAAGGCCGCCAGCTCGGGTTCCTGGGCGAGCCGAGGGTCAACGTCTTGAAGCTCAACCTCGCCCTGGATGCATTTAAGGGATAGTGTGGGCTTGGCCATGAACCAGGCTCTCCCACTATAAATGGAGTCGGAATTCTGCTCTTCGGGAACGGGCGCCTGCATTCTTCAGGCGCCTTCTCGTCTGGGCGGAAGCTGCATGGGAGAGAAGAAGAGTGGCGGTCGCGGTCATTCTCCTGTCAGTTGGTCTCATGTATTTCTCTGCTTATAATGGGGCGATGCAGCGAACACTCGGTCTACTTCTCGTGGGGAAGACCAGAGAGGAAGATCAAAGTCGCGCGCAGGTGGCGATCATATTCGGAATGCAACTGACGAGGATCAACGTAAGGTTCCTCCTCGGCATGGGGGTATACCTGATAATCGCCCGGGCGTCCACCTGGTATTACGGGGTTTTGATCGTGATCCTCTGTGAGGTTGGAAGCTTGTTGATTCGATCCATCCTGAACCTACAGCCAGGGAGTCCGAAGATGTTAGCGGCGATAGCCTCCGATCTGGAGCGGCGTCGTGAGTTATACAAGAATGCGGGTGACTCACTCCGCCTTCGAGCGGTCGAGGAGCTCCTTGCCCGTCTCCGATCATTCCCTGGTTTCAGATACAGCCTGAGATGACTCGTTCAGTCGGGGGCCGGATAGATCCGTCCCCCCTTCTGTTGCGTTGAGCCGCGCTCTCATATAGACTGTTTTAAAGAGGTCCCCCTGCCCATGAGCGTCCTGGACGAACACCGCCCTGATCCCGATGCCCTCCTCGCCCGCGTGAAGGAGGAGGAGGCGCGGCAGACCCGCGGCAAGCTGAAGGTCTTCCTGGGCGCCGCCGCCGGTGTGGGGAAGACCTACGCCATGCTCGAAGCCGCCCGCGCGCGTCGAGCCGAGGGAATGGACGTCGTGGTCGGCTGGGTGGATACCCACGGCCGCGCGGAGACCGAGGCCCTCCTCAGGGGGCTCGAGATCGTCGCCCGCCGCCCCATCGAGTATCGCGGCACAATCCTCACGGAATTCGATCTGGACGCAGCCCTCGCACGACACCCCACCCTCATCCTCGTGGATGAACTGGCGCACACGAACGCGCCCGGCTCCCGGCACGCCAAGCGCTGGCAGGACGTCCAGGAACTCCTCGACGCCGGGATCAATGTCTATACCACCCTCAACGTCCAGCATCTGGAGAGCCTCAACGACGTGGTCGCCCAGATCACGACGGTGCGGGTGCGCGAGACGATCCCCGACTCCGTGCTCGAACAGGCGGATGACGTGGAGCTGGTTGACCTGCCGCCCGAGGAACTCCTCCAGCGACTCAAGGAAGGCAAGGTCTACGTGCCGGAGCAGGCACAGGAGGCCATTCGCAACTTCTTCCGCAAAGGGAATCTAATCGCACTCCGGGAGCTGGCCCTCCGGCGCACGGCCGATCGCGTGGACGAGCAGATGCAGGACTACATGCGGGATCACGCCATCGCCCGGACGTGGCCCGCCGCGGAACGGATCCTGGTTTGCGTCCGGGCCGGTCCGCTGGGGGTGAAGCTGGTGCGCGCTGCCCACCGGATGGCGGCCCGACTGCATGCTGAATGGTTGACCGTCTACGTCGAGACGCCTGACCACGCACGGCTCTCCGAGACCGACCGGGATGGGCTGGTGAGAACCCTCCGCCTTGCCGAGCGGCTCGGAGGACAAGCGGTTACTCTCAGCGGCCACAGCGTCACCGAGGAGATCCTGGCGTATGCTCGGGCCCGGAACGTCAGCAAGATCATCGTGGGTAAACCGGCGGGACCCCGCTGGAAAGACCTCCTCTTCGGCTCGGTGGTTGACGAGCTGATCCGGCGCAGCGGCGACATCGAGATCTACGTCATCCGCGGCGAAGAGGGCGAACCCTCGCCTCGGCGCGCCGCTCGGCTCGGCCGGCCGACCAATTGGCGGCAGCTCGGGTGGGCGGTGGGGACCGTCGGTCTGTGCACGGCCCTCGGCTGGGTGATGTTTTCGTATTTCGAGCTGTCGAACATCATCATGGTGTACCTTCTCGGTACCGTGCTGGTCGCCCCGCGGCTCAGCCGCCCCTTTACCATTGTGGCGTCAATCCTCAGCGTCGCGGCATTCGACTTCTTCTTTGTGCCGCCTTACTTTACCTTCGCGGTCAGCGATGTGCGATACTTCGTGACCTTCGCCGTGATGTTGGTCGTGGCGATCGTGGTCAGCAGCCTCACCGTGCGCATCCGACAGCAGGCCGAAGCGGCCCGCTATCGTGAACGGCGGACGGCGGCCCTGTATGACCTGAGCCGGGAATTGGCCGGTACGCGAGGCGCTGAAGCCCTCTTGCGGGCAGCCGTCCGACACATCCACGAGCTGTTCGCCGGTCAGGTTGTTATCCTGCGCCCTGGTCCGGAAGGCAGCCTTATCCTTGGAGCCGCGCACCCCGCCCCGTTCGAAATGGACGCAGACGAGGGCGGCGTCAGTCGATGGGTGTACGAGCACCGGCAGATGGCCGGCCTGGGGACCGAAACTCTCCCGGGGGCCCAGGCGCTCTACGTCCCATTGATCGCCTCGCAGGGGATTGTCGGCGTCCTCGGGGTAAAGCCCGCTGATACGCATGCGTTCGCCGATCCCGAGCAACTACACCTCCTGGAGACCTTCGCCAACCAGGCCGCTCTGGCCATCGAGCGCGCGCAGCTCGCGGAGGAGGCGCAACAGGCCCAGGTCAGGGCTGAGGCTGAACGGCTGCGGAACGCGCTGCTCAGCTCGGTCTCCCATGATCTCCGCACGCCGCTGGCCACGATCATGGGGTCGGCGAGTAGCCTGTTGGAGAACGGGACGCACTTCCAGCGCGGAACCTGGCAAGATCTTCTGCAGTCCATTGTCGACGAGGCGGAACGACTGAACCGCCTCGTCAGCAACCTCCTCGACATGACCCGGCTCGAGGCTGGCACCCTTGCGGTAAAGAAGGACTGGCTCCCGCTGGAGGAGGTGGTCGGCACCGCCCTCTCCCGGATGGAGAAGCGGCTCGGCCAACGTCCGGTAAACATCCACGTGCCGGCCGATCTTCCCCTCGTCCAGATTGATGGGGTTCTGATCGAGCAGGTCCTCATCAACCTCCTGGACAACGGCATCAAGTACACCCCTGTCCGGAGTGCAATTGACATCTCTGCCTCCGTGAGCGACGGCACCGTGTTGGTGGAGGTGGCCGACCGGGGGCCGGGTTTCGCACCCGGCGAGGAAGAGCGCGTATTCGATAAGTTCTATCGGGGCCAGACCGCCGACAGCCGAGGAGTGGGCCTGGGCCTTGCCATCTGCCGGGCGATTGTCGAGGCCCACGGGGGCAAGATCTGGGCCGAGAATCGTCCAGGGGGTGGCGCGCTGTTCCGCTTCACGCTGCCGGCCAAAGACGTGCCACCGGAGATGCCTGAAATTGCCTGAATCGAGTTTCGCTCCCCAGGCCCCAGAGACCGCGGACACTGCCGCTACGTCAGGCGGGGAGCCAGTCGTCCTTGTTATCGAAGACGATGCCCAGATCCAGCGCTTCCTCCGCGTGGCTCTGGGGAGTCATGGATACCGCCTGTTTGAGGCGACCACGGGGGAGGCCGGCCTCGTTGAAGCGGCAACGCGCCAGCCCGACATCGTGATTCTCGATCTCGGCCTCCCCGACATAGACGGGCTCGATGTCATCCGGCGGCTCCGTGAATGGACTGCCCTGCCGATCATCGTGTTGTCGGCGAGGGGCCAAGAACGGGACAAGATCGCCGCCCTGGATGCCGGCGCCGATGACTACGTGAGCAAGCCCTTTGGGGTTGGGGAGTTGCTGGCGCGCATGCGCGCAGCCCTTCGGCATGCGGCCCGTGGCTTGGACGATACTGGCGATTCAACGTTCTCTGTAGGCGACTTGCACGTGGATCTCGCCAAGAGACAGGTGATCGTCGCCGGGCAGCAGGTCCACCTCACGCCGATCGAATACCGGTTATTGACTATGCTCATCCGCCACGCCGGGAAGGTCTTGACCCACCGCCAGCTCCTCATCGAGGTGTGGGGCCCGCCGTACGCCGAGCAAGCCCACTACTTAAGGGTTTACATGGCCCAACTCCGGCGCAAGCTGGAGAGAGATCCCGCCCGCCCCCGCTACCTGCTGACCGAACCCGGCGTTGGCTATCGGCTTGCCGCAGACTGAGGGCTCGAAAGAGCAGCGCTTCGCGGGCATCCAAGGCTCGGCCCTCCTGTCTCTCCCGGCTTGCAGCCTCGCACCGTTCCAATTCCATTCGGGATAACTTCCCATCCGGCACCCCCCCACCCATTCACCCGGCGGATTGTCATGTAGGGCTCGGGTGATCTCGCCGCCCTGCATTCTCTCATCTGATTCCTGGGCGTTATCGTGCCTTGACACCTCTGGGGTGCGGGACTAGCATACCCGCCTGTCCGCAGGGATAGCCCCCTGCGGACCTACGTATGGAGACCTTGTGGCGAACTCCCTGAAGCGCATCATCCTGGGCACACCGCTGGCCACCGCGGCGGAGAAACACGAGCGGCTGGGCAAGGTCGCCGGCCTGGCCGTCTTCGCATCGGACGCCCTTTCCTCTGTAGCCTACGGCACAGAGGAGGTGCTCCTAGTCCTAGTGGCCGCCGGCTCGGCGGCCCTCGCCCTCTCCTTTCCTATCATGGTGGGGATCGCGATCCTCGTGGCGATCGTGGCCGCCTCCTATTGGCAAACGATCCATGCCTATCCTTCGGGCGGAGGCTCCTACATCGTTGCCAAAGACAACCTAGGCACGCTGCCGGGGCTCATTGCCGGGGCCTCGCTTCTCATTGATTATGTCCTGACCGTTGCCGTGAGCACCGCCTCGGGGGTCGCCGCCATCACGTCGGCCTTCCCGCCCCTCTTTCCCTGGCGGGTGACCCTGTGTGTGCTGTCCGTGATCGGGGTTACCATTGCAAATCTCCGCGGGGTGAGGGAGTCCGGTCGTCTCTTCACCATCCCGACGTACTGGTTCATCGGCAGCATGGGGCTGCTCATCTTCGCCGGACTCTATAGGGTGCTCACGGGGACCGTGCAGCCTCTTCCTGCCGAGGAAGTTCACGTCACCCACTCGATCACCCTTTTCTTGATCTTGCGTGCCTTTTCCTCAGGCTGCGCGACCCTCACCGGCATTGAGGCCGTCAGCAACGGCATTCCTGCATTCCGCCCACCCGAACCTCGAAACGCCAGCGCGACCCTTGCGTGGATGGCCGCGATCCTGGCCACGACATCCTTGGGGATCGCCTATCTGGCCCACGTCTATCGCGTCGTTCCTCGCGAATCGGAAACGGTTGTCTCGATGCTGGCCCGAAGCGCGCTCGGCCAGAACCTGCTCTACTACAATGTCCAGGCCGCAACCGCCATGGTCCTGTTCCTGGCCGTCAATACGTCGTTCGCCGATTTCCCCCGGCTGTCCTCCATCCTGGCCCGCGACGGCTTCATGCCCCGGCAGATGGCCAACCGCGGTGACAAACTGGTCTTCAGCAACGGGATCATCATCCTGGCGGGCGTGTCCATCCTCTTGCTGGTGGCCTTCCACGGCGAGACCCACGCCCTCATCCCCCTGTACGCCGTGGGCGTCTTCCTGTCCTTCACCCTCTCCCAGGCCGGCATGGTCCGGCACTGGCTGAAGGAAGAGCGCCCCGCCCCACACCACATCGTCCTGAACGGTCTCGGCGCCCTGACCACCGGGATTGTGACCCTGGTCATTGCCATCTCCAAGTTCGCCCTGGGTGCGTGGATGGTGATCGTCTTAATCCCGCTGCTCGTACTTGGGCTTCTCCGGGTGCGGCGCCACTACGAGGAGGTCGCCCGGCGTCTCTCGCTGGTGGGCGCCGCCCGACCGAGGATTGGGAAGAACCCAGTCGTGGTCCTGGTCGGCGGCATCCACAAGGGCGTCGTCGAGGCACTGGAGTACGCCA
>CAZXXV010000294.1:0-6137 GCA_964644725.1 uncultured bacterium | reverse complement strand
GGTTTGAGGAAGGCTCCACAGATCCAGCAGTTACGCGCTTAGCGCGGGATCAGGGTCGTGTGGCGATCCATTCGCTGCTCCGGTTCCACTTGGCTTGGGCAACGCCCAGCTTTCCGGGAGGCGGGTATCCGGCAACGGCGCTTGGCCAAATGGGAGGGTGGGGATCACCATCTTGGCATTCAGAGGACTTGCGGGGGATCGTAGACCTGGGGTATACAGGGGCAGCAGGAATCATTCCGGAGCCAGGGAGGCCTTGATGACCAGTAGGCGACAGGTTCGCGTGCGGGTGCCAGCATCCACGGCCAATCTCGGCCCGGGCTTCGATGCCCTGGGGATGGCCCTTGGCCTGTACAACGAGATCGAGGTGGAACTCGCGGGTACCGGCCTGACGCTCGAGGTCGAGGGGGAGGGAGCAGAGCGGCTCCAGTCTTTGGGCGAGCGGAATCTCGTTGCCCGCAGCGTGACCGAAACGTTGCGGCGGCTGGGTGTTCACGCCGAGGGCATCCGGGTCCGAATGGTGAACCACATCCCGTTGAGCCGCGGCCTGGGCAGCAGTTCGGCGGCCGCAATGGGAGGGGTGGCGGCGGCCGCTGCCCTTGCCGGAGCGACCCTCGGCCCCGAGGAGATGCTGGACCTCGCGCTTCCCTTCGAGGGCCATCCGGACAACATCACCCCGGCCCTCCTTGGAGGCCTCACCGTATCCACCTTGGTAGAGGGCAAGGTGAGGTGCGTGAAGCTGCCGGTGCCCGAAGGCCTGCAGGCGATCGCCGTGATTCCCGAGTTTCGCCTGTCCACGGCCAAGGCCCGCAAGGCGCTGCCCCCCACGGTGCCCCGGGCGGATGCGGTCTTCAACGTGGGACGGGCCGCTCTCTTCCTGGCCGCCATGCAAGCGGGACGCCTGGACCTCCTACGTGAGGCCACGCAGGATCGGTTGCATCAACCCTATCGCGCGCCGCTGGTGCCGGGCATGGAAGAGGTATTGGCGGAAGGGGAACGTGCCGGCGCCCTGGCGTGCTTCCTGAGCGGGGCAGGGCCGACACTCCTGGCGCTTACCACCGGGGACGGCCGCGCAATCGGTGAGCGAATGGTGGCGTGCTGGAAGGCGCGGGCTGATGTGACTGCCCGGGCCGAGATCCTCGCCATCGACCGGGAGGGCCTGCGTGTTCTCTGAATGCAGCGCTGGGAGAGAGACGCAGAGGGGCAGAGGTGCCCCCCTGCTCCCCCGCACCTCCGCTCCCCTGCTGCTATTTCCGCTCCAGGGCCTTCTTCACAAAGCGGGTGTCGATCAGTCCGTCGGGATCCATCTTGGTGGCGTTGGGGATCTGACCGACGGCCTCGAAGGTGCGCAGCACGCTCATGACCGCCTCCCGGGTGGGAAGGCTGTCGGCGGTGAAGGTTTCCTTCTGGGCTTTGAAGGACTCGATCCACGCAGCCCGGTCGCCCACCAACTCGGCTGGCAAGGCATCGGCCCACTTCTCGACGGGGTTCGCCGCCATCCACGACAGCGGTGAACCCCCCGTCGGGGCCGAGGGTGAATCGCCTGGTGACGCGTTCGAGGCGGATGGTCGGATGGGTTTCCATGGTGACATCCAAGGAATGCGAAAACACAATCGGCCTCTTTTGCCTGTCAACGAAATTCGCAGCCTCCCACCTCGATGATTCGCGGGGGAGCCGGGAGGGGGCGGACGCGGCAGGAGTGGATTGCCCGGGTGGGGTTACGGGCGGGGCCCTCGCAGGCCCTATATGCTGACGGGGAGGTAGATCGTAAACGTGGTGCCGAGGCCCACCTGGCTTTGCACGTCGATGCTGCCCTTGTGGTCCTCGACGATGCGGTGGGTGATGGCCATGCCCAGGCCCAGTCCTTTATCCTTGGTCGTGTAGAAGGGGTCGAAGATTCGCGACAGGCGGTCGGGCGGGATGCCCTGGCCCGTGTCAGAGATGACCACGCGGATCGCCGAGCCGTTCGGGGGGCCCGAAGCGGCGGGTTCCGCGTGGGGATCGGAGAACCTGGCCACCGGCACGAGGCTGGTGCGGACGCCCAGATCGCCTCCGGTGGCCATGGCCTGGATCCCATTGGCGATGATGTTGCTGAAGCAGCGGTGGAGGCGCTTCCGGTCGGCCATGCAGAATGGCAGGTCGGGGGCAAACTCCCGGGAGATCTTTATGTCCTGAGCTGTTGCCTGGCCCTCGTACAATTCAAGGACCTGGGCCAGGACTTCGTTCAGGTTGGTCGGCTCGAGGTGCAAGGTGCTCGACCGCGCCAACTCCATCATGTCCTCGATGACGGCCTGGACCCGCTCCAGCTCCCGCGGCACGACCCGGTCGAATTTCGCCCGGACGTCGGGATCATCGTGATGCAGGGACATGAGCTGGGAAAAGATGAGGATGGAGGTGAGGGGGTTGCGGATGTCGTGGGCGATGCCCGCGGCCATCGTCCCCAAACCGGCCAGCCGGTCGGCGCGGCGCAGGCGCTCCTCCAGGTCGCGCACCCGGGCGAGCTGCGCGGTCATCTCGTTGAACGCGGCCGAAAGCTGCCCCAGCTCATCCCGGGAGGTGACCTCGATTCGCTGACTCAGATCCCCGCGCCCCACGGCGCCGACGCCCTGGGTGAGCGCCTGGATCGGACGGGTCATGCGTCGGGCGAGGATGGTGGCGCCGGCGCTTCCCAACAGCAGACCCAGGACGCCGAATCCCGCGATCTGCCATCGGGTCCGCGCGATCTCCTCGTGCATTCCCTTCAGGGAGACGCCCAGCCGGATGGTCCCCCATGGCTCGAGCGATCCCTCGATGGTCACCGGGAGGTTCACGTAATAGACAGTTTCCCGTTCTGTGCCGGGTACCTGAACCTGCTCGATGGTTGGACCGCTGGACTTCCGCTCGTCCGACCGCTGGTTCAGGATCCTGCGCAGGGGGTAGTCCCGGACGAATTGAGCGGCAACATTGCGCTCCTTGTCCAGCACCACGGTGTACACGAGGTCCGGGGTCTTACTGAACTTGAGCACTGACTGCTCGACGGACACATAGTTGTAGGTAAGCAGATCGGCGGCGGTGGCGCTCTCCAGGGCCTGGGCCATGACCAGGGCGCGTTTCTCCACTTCCTGGATGATGGCCGTCCGCTGTCGGCGCTCAACCAGGAGCGCCGACCCCACGATGAGGAGAATGATGAGCAGGTTCACCATGAGCGAGAGCTTCGCTCGGAAGCTCAGGTGATTCACCCACTCCTGCCAGGGCCAGGAGGCCCGCTTGCCGCCCCGCTCCTCACTCATTTGGCGAGCCAGATCTTCCGCATGGGGATGTAGGGATCCCCCAGGGCGCTGACCTCGATGCTCCGCACGTAAGGCTGGAAAAGCCGCTCGTAGTTGTAGTAGCTGAGAGGAATAACAGGGGCGTCCTCCATGATGAGTCGCTCGGCCTCGCGATATAGTTCGATTCGCTTCAGGTAGGCCTGCTCGCCTCGGGCTCGATCCAGAAGGCGATCCACTTGCGGGTTCCGGTAGCTGGTCAGATTGGTTCGGCCTCTGGAGTGGAAGAGATTGTAGAGAAAGTTATCCGGCTCCGGCACATCCGCCATCCAACCCCAGCGAAATATCGGCAACTTCCCATCTTGCACCATGGCTTTGAATTCCGGCCAGTTTGTATTGTATTGAATCTCTACACGGATGCCGACGTCGGCCAGGTACTTCTTGATGGCTTCGTGTTCCTGCTCGATGTCGGGCGGCCTCACACTCGACCAGACCTGGAAGACGGGGAGGCCCTTCCCGCCTGGGTATCCGGCCTTGGCGAGGAGGACCCTGGCCCGCTGGGGATCGAAGGGGTAGGGGCGAAACTGCGGGTCATATCCATACGTCCCCGGAGGGAGAAAGCTCTGACCCGCCTTGTATCGGTTCTTGTGAATGTCTCGCATCAGGGCTTCCCGATCGATGGCGTAGCTGAATGCCTGCCGAACCATCGGATTGGCCAGGGGACCCCGACTCGTATTAAAGCCAAAGAATCGAACGCCCAACATGGGACGACGGACAAACTGGTAGCCCCCACGGTCCTGAACCCGTTCAAGCTCAGCGGCGGGGATGACTGTGTCCTCAAGTCCACCATTTTGGAAACTGGCGAAAATCTTATCCCATGGCGCACCGGGGTAAACTTTGTATTCAAGTCTATCCAGGAACGGCCGCCCGGCAAAGTAGTCCAGGTTCCCCTCGAGGACTATCTCCTCATCCTTCTTCCAGCGGACGAACCTGAAGGGCCCGGTGCCCACCGGCCGGTTTCCGAACCCAGGGCCCAGTTCCTCCACGACTTCGCGCGGGACGATCTTGGCGTAACCGATAGCCAAGCCGGCCACGAACGGTACTGACGCCTCCGCCAATTCGATCTGGATGGTGTACCTGTCGAGGGCGCGGAGCCCCTGAACCGTCCTGGCCCGGCCTTCGACGAAGTCTTTCGCGCCCTTTACCTTTGAGAGAACCTCGGCCGCCTTCGAATTCGTTTTCGGGTCCAGGATCCTCGTGAAGGAATAGACGACGTCATCCGCAACGACCTCGCGCCCGTTATGGAACTTGACCCCTTTGCGCAGGAAGAACAACCAGTTCAGGCCATCGCGTGAGCCTTTCCAGGATTGGGCGATGGCTGGAATGATGGTGAGGCTTCCATCGTATTGAACCAGGCCGTCAAAGATCTGCTGAGCGACCGTGAATCCGTAGATGTCGGCGATGAGGGCGGGGTCGAGCGTGGATGGGTTGTTGACAAGAGGCCGCCTGTAGGTGCCTCCATATTTTGGGGCCGCTGCCTGCCCCTTGTCCTGGGCCCAAACAGCGGACAAGAGGAAGGGTTGGGCGAGAAAAAAAAGAGCCAGGATGAGTTGAATCATCCGGAAACCCAGGTTCGCCACCCAAGCCAAATCGAAGAAGATGTTCTGAGCGCGTAACTCTCCGTATAGCTTCACTCTTGACGATTGTCAAGCCGCAAGTCCTGTGGTGCGTTGGAGAAAGAAAAAGCGAAGGGAAGGCTATCAACTGAAACAGCTTCCCTTCGCTCTAACTATTCGGCTGCCGAAGCTGCTTTACTTTCCCTTGTATCCGCCAATTACGAAGCAGGACACTGTGGGTCGCTCAGATTACTAGTCACCTCCGCCGCTCTCAGCCATCCCCACCCGGCTGAACACCTGGGTCGAAGAGTCGATCTCCATCGCCGGCACGATCGCGAGCAGGCCGAGCACCACCAGAACCAGGACGATGATCTTCTTCATGACCCTTCCTCCATCACCCCACGTTGTTTACTGCAGGGTTTGACTGGATTCCTTTAGGAGATTCTCTCAATGACGCCGCTGACCGATTGTATTAGCAGGGCGTGTGCCACTTGAGGGGAGAGGGAACCATGCAACCGAAACAGCATATTTCGGAGACACTTGCAGTTAGCAGCACTGAAGGACTCTTATTTTTGTATGCCCAATTTTTTGGGCAGCCTTCATCTTTTCTGTGGGGAGTTTCAGGGAAAAAATGTCCAGAATATCTATGGAGGTCGTGAGTTACGCACTCTCACAATTTCTTGTGCAGTATGCACGAAAAGCAGTGCAGAAAACTCGATCAGGCGGAAAGCGCATGCGGGCGGGATTCGATTCCGAGACGCTGAAGTTTCCAGAGCAAAGTGTTCCGGTGCAAACCAAGGACTCGGGCTGCCTCAGTCTGATTCCACTGGACCTTCTCGAGAATATTGAGGATGTACTGCTTTTCGAAGTGACTCCGGGCCTCACGCAGGCTCAGCCCGACCTTCTGGATATCCTCGATCATGTCTCGGCCCAGGATGGAGATGTCGAGGGGTAGCTCTCGCAAAGAGATGCTCTCACTCTGGGCCAGGGCCACCGCGCGCTCGATAACGTTCTCCAGCTCGCGGACGTGGCCGGGCCAATCGTACTGGTACAGTGCCGCCGTGGCCCCGGCGGAGAATCCCTTGACTTTGCGGTTGAACTCGCGGTTGTACTTCGCGATGAAATGCTCCACCAGCAAGGGGATGTCGTCCCGCCGCTGACGCAAGGGGGGCAGCGTGATCGGGACCACGTTCAGGCGGTAGTAGAGGTCCTCCCGGAAGGTCCCCTCCTCCACGGCCTTCTTGAGGTCCCGGTTGGTGGCGGCGATGACCCGGACGTC
>CAZXXV010000293.1:0-6144 GCA_964644725.1 uncultured bacterium | reverse complement strand
CAGACATACCTCCGGTGCAGCTCCGGCTTTTCGAAGACCGACCGGCGCGCTGGGGGCACTTGCAACTCGCTCATCAGCTTCAACTGCTTGTCCTTGCTGACGCACCAGACGGCGAAGTCGAACGCCGCGCGCTGCTGCTTGCTGGCCTTCGGGATGGCGAACGCCCAGCCGTCGTTCACCGACAGCCCCACCTTGCGGGCTGGAACCCAGCCGGCGAAGGGCATCGTGGTCCAGAGGACCTTCCCCGCCACCTTGGACTTCTCCTTGTCCTCGACCATGGGGATGCGCGAGGCCCACTGGATGGTTTGCGTCAGGACCTCGCCGCTCATCATGGCCTCATTGGTCTCCACATTGGTGTAGCGCAGGATGTCCTTGGGCGCGTAATTCATCAGCTCACGCATCCACTCCGCGGCCTGGAGACCCACCTTCGAGTTGAAGGTCGGCGTGAGCTTTTCGTCGAACCAGTGCCCCCCCGCAGACAGCAGCACGCTCGACCAGTGTTCCGACGGCACCTGCATCGGCTGGGTGTTGAACGAGGTGCCCTTGTGCCCGTCCTTGGTCAGGCGCTTGACGATGTTCATCCAGTCGGAGTAGGTGAAGGACGTGCCCAGGGGAGGCACCTTGATCCCCTCCTGCTCGAAGACGTCTTTCCGGTAGGCACACACCGTGGTGTTGCAGGAGAGGGGAATCGCGTACCCCCGCCCCTTGTACGCGAACATCTGCTTCTGCTTCGGCATGAAGTCCTGCCAGTCCAGGTCCGCCCCGGCCTTGGCGAGCATGTCGTCCAGCGCCAAGAGCTCTCCCGTCCCGGCCTCGGGGGCCACCCACCTGTTGTTGAGGTTGAAGAGGTCGTAGCGGCCGCTCTTGGAGATCAGCTCTGCCATCTCCTTGGAGAGGAGCTCGGCGTACGGTATGTCCTCCCACTCGACCTTCACCCCGGTCTGTTTCTCATACTCCGGCAACGCGTCCCGGATCGCCTTGGTCGGCGGATAGGGGTAGACCATGGCGCGAAGTGTCACCCCCCTCGTCTGCGCGGGCGCCCTGGTGGCGGACGCTGCCACCGCCCCGACGCTCCCTGCCGCTACCATCCCCCGGATGAAATCCCGCCGCGTCATCCCTGCCATGGCATTCTCCTTTCCGAACGCATCGTGCTCGCGTTCCTCCCCCGGTCGTTGCACACAGGACCAGGTGACGCTGGATCTCGCCCGACGTCCCTGGCCCTTCCCCAACTGACTTTCGCAGCACTGCAGCTTGTCCTGCCCCGGGTCAGTCAACCATTCAAGTGCAGTCGCCCCCCACCCCTAAGCCACCAGGAGGATCCGGTTGGGATCGATCTCCTGGCGAATCAGTCGGACCTGTTCGGTCGTCGGCGGCTCCGTCGCCGGGAGTTCCTTGGGAATGGCGGGCCGGAAACTCATCGACGCCAACACCTCGTCCAACGTTACGCCGGGGTGCACCGACTGGACCTGCATTTCCTTTGTCACCGGATGAAACCCGAATACGGCCTTGTCCGTGATCACCCGCCAGGGTCCTCCCGGATCCAGGCCGGCCTTTTCCCGGGAATCCCCTCCCTCGAGATGCCCAACGCTGGTGATGAAATCCACCCGCTCGACGAAGGTCCGCTTCCTGAGATCCGTGAGAACGATGGGGCGTTTGACAAAGGCAAAGTGGTCCGTCTGGGCCAGGCAGCCGATCAGACGAGCCTTCGGTCGGCGGTAATCCCCGATGGCCGTGATGTTCAGGTTCCCAAATCGGTCGATTTGCGGAGCCGAGTCAAAGCACACATCGAATTGCCGCCGCGCCAGCATGTCGCACTTGTCCCCCGTATGGGCCATCTGCGCCGCGCACGGCCAGGTGGTCACATGACGTTGGGTCAGCCGGGGGGGAATCCGGGCGAGATCCGGGCTCAGCAGGTTCCCCCAGTAGATGTTGACATGGGGGGCATGGGTCATCTGGGCCAAGCGGGCAGACGCGATGGGAATCCCGACGGCGAGGGTGAAGGCCCGGCCCGCCGTGCCGACCCCGACAAAGACCAGGTCTCCGTCCCGCAACTCCCTCGCCGCGGCGACCACCAGGAGTTCGTTCGGGGTGTAGTCAGCAGCGTCCCGCATCGATCGCACCTCCTATCGCACCGAGAGGTCGAAGAGTCGCTTGGAGGTGAGGGCCTTCTGGAGGTACTCCCAGTGATCCTTCACCCCGTAGATGTACTTGTCGGCATACTCCTTGAATCGGCCCGGCTCCTTGGAGCACTCCTGGTAATAGGTCAAGTGCTCCGCATCCTCGTCATAGTACGTATCGCAGCTCAAGGGGTGCGCCCCAAACGGCACCTCGACGATCGCCTCGACCCACAGGTGTGGGATATACGTGAGATTTGGCTGACGCAGAATCTGCTCGTGGGGGACGATCTTTTCCACGGTGACGATCAGCCGCTTGGCCGCCTTGGCCATAATGGGGTCGATGTCGTCGCTGTCCCGCTGGACCGGGTACTGCACGTTGCCGAACTCGTCCCCGATGTAGCCGTGAATGACCGTGAAGTCGGTGACCGCCGCCTCGACCGCGTGGTACTTGCGACCGGTGAAGGGACAGGTGATCTCGCGAATCTGCTCGGGGTTGTGCGCGGCCATCCCGGTCCCGAGCAGCACATCCGTCGGCAGGAACGAGACCCCCTGCGCGGCGGCCCGGAACCGCGCGATCATCGCGGTCTCCGGGAAATCGCGCACCTCGATCTCGCCCGCCTCAACCCCCCGGCGGAAATTGAAGGCCATGCCGAATTGAAAGAGACCCTCGTACACGGCCTCGACGCGCTTCAGCGCCCCCGCCCCCGCCAGCATGTCCATGGTGAACCCGGCCGGGAAGGCCAGGACCCGGAGGCCCGTCACCCGTTGCCGAATGAGCTCCCGGACGAAGGCCGCCGGCGACCGCCGGATAATGCTTCCGCCGATGGCGATGCTGCTTCCGGATGGAACCAATCGAGCCGCCTCGGAAAGCCCCATGAGCTTGCGTTGCATATCGCCCTCCGCCTCCCAGAATCGGTGTGGTTCGTCAGTAGCCGTGGGCCTGCGACGATCCCGATGCCCGCCGGATTCTCGCGGGATCCGGGGGACCCTGCGGACTCCCCCGGCGAGGTTAGATGACCCCCTCCCTCTTCAGGTGAGCGATGCGCTCGGGGGAGAGGCCCAACCACCGCCCGTAGACTTCCTCGTTATGCTGCCCCAGCAACGGGGCGGGGTGGCGAATCTGCTGGGGGGTGTGCGAGAAATGAATGCTCAGCCCGTGCATCGGCACCCGCCCGGCGGTGGGATGCTCCACCTCCACGAGCATCCCCCGGTGCTTGAGCTGCGGGTTCGTCACCACCTCCTCGATGGAGGCGATCCTCGCGCAAGGGAGGCCGGCCCCCCGCACCAAAGCCACCACCTCCGCTGCGGTCTTGCCTCCCAAACAGCTTGCCAGCACCTCCTCTGCTTCCTCCACGTGCGCCATGCGGGCCTCGTTCGTGACGAAGCGGGGATCCCGCAAGATTTCCTCTTGGCCCATCACCTTGAGCAATTGGGGGAACAGGGAATCATTGGCGGCCGCCACGTACACCCACTCCCCGTCCTTCGACCGGAACAGGTTGGAAGGCGCGCAATAGCGGTCGCGGTTGCCGACGCGAGTCATCTTCCTCCCCAGGAGCAGGTACTCGGGAATCGCGGTGATGAGGAACGAGACCGCGGTGTCCAGCAGGGCCACATCCACCCACTGCCCGACCCCGGTCTGCTCCCGGGCCCGCAACGCCCCCAGGATGCCGATCACGGCATACAGCGCGGTGCTGTAGTCGATGACGAACGTCCCGGCCATCATCGGCGGCCCCTGGGGCTCGCCCGTCATGTCCATGATGCCGCTCATGGCCTGGGCGATGACGTCAAAACAGGTGTCCTGCGACAGCGGGCCGTCCTGGCCGAAGCCGGAGATGCTGGCCATGATCAAGCGAGGATTGATCGCTCTGAGGGTGTCATACCCACAGCCCATCTTTTCCATCGTGCCGGCCCGGAAATTCTCCACGAGGACGTCCGCATGCCGGACGAGCTCCTTGAGGAGGGCGGGGCCCTGGGGGTGGCGGAAGTTGAGCGTGATGCCCAGCTTGTTGCGATTCATGACCAGGAAATACAGGCTTTGACCTCCCACTCGCGGATCCAGACTCCGGACGTCGTCTCCTCTGTCGGTCCGCTCGACCTTGACCACCTCAGCGCCCATGTCCCCCAGAAGCATGCAGCAGAACGGTCCCGCCAGGACGCGGGTGAGGTCGAGAACCTTGATCCCTTCAAGTGGACCTTGCATCGCTCTCGAAGCCTCCTCTCACGCCAGACATGGTTGCGGGCAACTCGGATCAAGTTCAGCCTTGCCCAGGCGCGCTGGGCTGGCCGGCTGCGATCATCCTCGGTGTTGCCTGTCGGCCCGATATCCGGGTGGAGACGGGTTCCATTCCCCCCGGTCGCCCATCGAGCCCCGCCCCGGGTTATCCGCCATCGCCGTCACGGGCGGGCGCGACGCACTTCATGCGTCCTCGCCCGCCAACCGGAACACACCAAAAGGATGTCGTAACATACGAGGAGTAACCATCAACAGCCGCGCTCACGCAGGCCCACGCCGCGCTAAGTGCGCCGGGCCTGTCTTATTCCGGGAGGCTGACGCCTTGAAAGTCAAGGAACGCAGATACTCCACCGCTTCTACTTCTGCTTGCCGCACGTGATTTCGCCAAGCAGCCTCAGTAGCATCGGGGTCGCGCCGCAGCATGGCCCGGAAAATACGCCGGTGCTCCGTGGAGCGGC
This sequence comes from uncultured bacterium, assembly GCA_964644725.1. Taxonomy (GTDB): domain Bacteria; phylum Methylomirabilota; class Methylomirabilia; order Methylomirabilales; family 2-02-FULL-66-22; genus 2-02-FULL-66-22. The sequence goes on along the minus strand of CAZXXV010000293.1, from coordinate 1,336 downwards.
GCTGGCGAAATCCGGCCTGCGTCACCGCGCGGCCGGTGAAGTGGCGGAAGTTCCGCTCCCAGAGATCCTGCGCCATGCGCTGGAGGAGGCTATTGCCACATTTCCGGAAGATCAACAGATGGACCTCTTGATTCCAGTGGTGCCATTCCTCGGGGCGATCTTGAGATGCGGCCACGTCCAGTCTCTTCTGGAAGCGCTTCAGTCCCTCGATATCGGCGGAAGTCAGGTGAGCAACGGCGAGGCGAGCGGCAAGCGCTTCGAGGCAACTCCGCACTTCGAACATCTCCTGGACGCGCTCCAGAGAGATTTGCATCACGCGCGTCGAGCTGCGGGGGGCCACATCCACCAGCTCGTCGGTGGCAAGACGCCGCAACGCGTCCCGGACCGGCATCGGGCTGACGCCGAGGCGCTCGGAGAGTTTGCGGACAGACAGAATGCTGCCTGGGGGTATGACACCCCACAGGATCTGATCGCGAAGCCGATGGTAGACCAGCTCGCTGAGGCTCTTGTATTGCCGGCCGAGCGAACCATCCAGAGACCTGCGCGTTGGCACGGGGAGCGCCCCTGTTGAAATCTGATATGTGATATCACAGCGTTCCCCCCGGTTGTCAAGAGCATTTTCCAGCTTATGCCGACGGGCAGTACGCGCCGCATGGCTCGCGGATACACGAAGGTGTTGGACAGCGAGGGAGGGCTTCCCGAAGGGGAAAAACCCTCCTTGGCCACTCTTGTCCAAATCAGCGTTGGGAGTTGAGCCTCCCCTGGCTGTACTGAGGATTGACCAGGATCCCTCCTCACCGTCGGAAAGGGTGCCCAGCAGTGTATCAAGATGAGATTTGAAAAAAGTCTTCGGTCGAAGCGCCCGAGCCCTGTACCTCCCCGCTGGCCCAGCCAGCGGCCGTCATCCGTCCCGCCTGGTTCTCGATCCAGATCTCCAGCTCCAGCCGCATCCCGTCGGCGTCGCGGGTCTCGCTGGTCACGACGCCGCGCGCGGTGACCGTTTCGCCCGAGAAGACCGGGGCGATGAACTTCATTTTCTCCCACCCGGTCGTGAACCAGGAGGAACCGAAAAAGCTCGTCAGGAGTTCAGCCAGGTAGATGGTCTCCATCATGCCCTGGGCGATGGTGTTCTGCAGGCCCCCCTTGCGGGCCACGTCCAGGTCCGTGTGGATGTTACGGAGATGTTTCCCCACCCCTGAGAACACGGCGATCTGGTCCTGCATGACCTGCTTGACCAGGGGAGCCAGGGGCGTCCCGGGAAGGATGCCGCGCCGGGCGCGGGTCACCGCCTCCACGTCCTTGCGGTACTCCCCTGTCACCCGCTTCTCCACCGCCT
>CAZXXV010000292.1:0-6149 GCA_964644725.1 uncultured bacterium | reverse complement strand
GATGGTCCCGATGTTCATGTGCTCCTTCGTCCGCTCGAACTTCGCTTTGGCCATGGAACTCTCCCTCTGACTGGGCCTCGCCCCGAGGCCTCCTGCTGGCCACCGTCCCGCCCGTGTCCGGGCGGGACGTGCCGGGTGCCTACGCTACCGCGCGACCGCCCATCCGGGCGATGATCTCCTCGGCGATCTGCACCGGCACGGCCTCGTGCCGGGCGAACTGGAGCGGGGTATGGCTGGCCCGCCCCTGGGTGGCGGAGCGGAGATCGGTGGCGTACGCGAACAGCTCCGCCAGCGGCACCTCGCACCGGATGACCTGCGCCGCCGGGCGGGCTTCGATCTCCAGGACGCGCCCGCGCCGCGAATTCAGGTCGCCGATCACCTGCCCGACGAACTCCTCCGGGACGATGATATCGAAGCGCATGAGGGGCTCCAGCAGGATCGGCTTGGCCCGCCGCGCCCCGTCCTTGAAGGCCATGGACCCGGCGATCTTGAAGGCCATCTCCGACGAGTCCACCTCGTGGTAGGATCCATCCACGAGGATCACCCGGGAATCCACCAGCGGATACCCCGCCAGGACGCCACCCTCCATGGCCTCCTTGACGCCCTTCTCCACGGCCGGGATGTACTCCTTGGGGATCGTCCCGCCCACGATCTTGTTGACGAACTCGAAGCCGCCCCCCGGGAACGGCTCGACCTGGATCTTCACGTGGCCGTACTGGCCGCGCCCGCCCGTCTGGCGGATGAAGCGTCCCTCGGCCGACACGGACGCGGTCAGCGTCTCGCGGTAGGCCACCTGGGGCTTGCCCACGTTAGCCTCGACCCTAAATTCCCGCAGGAGGCGGTCCACGATGATCTCCAGGTGCAGCTCCCCCATGCCCGAGATGATGGTCTGTCCCATCTCCTCGTCCGTGGTCGTCCGGAAGGTGGGGTCCTCGTTGGCCAGGGCCGCCAGCGCCAGCGACAGCCGCTCCTGGCCCTCCTTGGTCTTAGGCTCGATGGCCACAGAGATCACCGGCTCGGGGAACTCTATGGCCTCCAGCACGATGGGCCGGCTCTCCAGGCACAACGTGTCCCCCGTCTTGGCGTTCCGGAGGCCCACCGCGGCCGCGATGTCGCCGGCCGCCACCCGCTTGATCTCCTCGCGCTTGTTGGCGTGCATCCGGAGGAGCCGCCCGATCCGCTCCTTGGCCCCCCGGGTGGAGTTGAAGATGTAGGACCCGGAGTCCAGGGCGCCCGAGTAGACCCGGAAGTAGGCCAGCTGCCCCACGTAGGGATCCGCCATGATCTTGAAGACCAGGGCGGAGAAGGGTTCGCTCTCGCTGGCCTTGCGCTGCTCCACCTGGCCGCTCTTGGGGTTCCGCCCCTCCACCGGAGGCAGATCCAGCGGCGAGGGCAGGTAGGCCACCACCGCGTCCAGAAGGGGCTGGACCCCCTTGTTCCGGAATGACGCCCCGCACAGCACCGGCACGGCCGTGAGGCGGAGGGTCGCCCGCCGAAGCGCGGCCTGGATCTCCTCGGGCGTGAGGGCCTCCCCCTCCAGGTACTTGTGCATGAGCCGCTCGTCCTGCTCCGCCACGGCCTCGAGCAGCTTCTCCCGGGCGCGCAGGGCGGCCTCCCGCAGGTGGGCCGGGATCTCCTCGTCGTGGAAGGCGGCCCCCAGCGTCTCCTCCTCCCAGACGATGGCCTTCATGTGGACGATGTCGATGACCCCCTTCAGCCGGTCTTCCTTGCCGTAGGGGAGCTGGACGCAGACCGGGTTGGCCCCCAGCCGCTCGGCGATCATGGCCACCGCCCGGTCGAAGTCGGCCCCGGTCCGGTCCATCTTGTTGATGAAGGCCAGCCGCGGGACGCGGTACTTATCCGCCTGACGCCAGACCGTCTCGGACTGCGGCTCCACCCCCGCCACGGCGTCAAAGACGGCGATGGCCCCGTCCAGGACCCGCAGGGAGCGCTCTACCTCCACGGTGAAGTCCACGTGCCCGGGGGTGTCGATGAGGTTGATCCGGTGGTCGCCCCAGAAGCAGGTCGTGGCCGCGGCGGTGATGGTGATCCCCCGCTCCTTCTCCTGCTCCATCCAGTCCATCTCGGTGGAGCCCTCGTCCACCTCGCCGATCTTGTGGGTCTTCCCCGTGTAGTAGAGGATCCGCTCGGTCGTGGTGGTCTTGCCGGCATCGATGTGGGCCATGATGCCGATGTTGCGAGTGCGCTCCAGCAGATACGTCTCAGCCACGATAGCGTCCCTGCGGTCCGCCGAAGGCGGACCGTCGTCTTTACCACCGATAGTGGGCGAAGGCCTTGTTCGCCTCGGCCATCTTGTGGGTGTCTTCTCGCTTCTTCACCGAGGCGCCCCGGTTGTTGGCCGCCTCGATCACCTCCGCCGCCAGCCGCTCCTGCATGGTCTTCTCGGTGCGCTTGCCCGCAAAGCCGATGATCCAGCGCAACGCCAGCGAGGTGCGGCGCTCTGCCCGCACCTCCACCGGGACCTGGTAGGTGGCGCCGCCCACGCGGCGCGACTTCACCTCCAGCACCGGCTTCACGTTGTCCACCGCCTGCTTGAAGAGCTTCTGGGCGTCCATCTTGGTCCGGTCCTCGATGACGCGCATGGACCCGTAGAAGATGCGCTCGGCGGTGCTGCGCTTGCCCTTCCGCAACATGGAGTTCACGAACTTGGTCACCAGCTTGCTGCCGTACACGGGATCTGGCAGGACATCCCGTTTTTCGGCAACCTTGCGCCTCGGCATCCTCGACTCCTCGCCCTCGGGGACATCTTCCCGGGGCCACCCCGCCGCCCTTCCGGCGGTATCCCGGCAGAGAAGAAAACCGGCACTGAAGGCCCGGATGTGCCCCCGGGCTGTCCAGTGCCGGCTCCTTTAGCTAGCCTTGGGTCGCTTGGCTCCGTACAGGGAGCGCCCCTGCCTCCGGTCCGCCACCCCCGCGGTATCCAGTGTGCCCCGGATCACGTGGTAGCGGACCCCGGGCAGATCCTTCACGCGGCCGCCCCGGATGAGCACGATGGAGTGCTCCTGCAGGTTGTGGCCAATCCCGGGGATGTAGGTGGTGACCTCGATCCCGTTGGTCAGCCGGACGCGGGCGACCTTGCGGAGGGCCGAGTTGGGCTTCTTCGGCGTCGTCGTGTAGACGCGCACGCACACCCCCCGCTTCTGCGGGCAGGCCTGCAGGGCGGGGGCCTTCTCTTTCTTGTGAATCTGCCGCCGGCCGCGGCGGACGAGTTGCGTGATGGTCGGCATGTCTCGGCTTCCGTTAGCGTCAGCAAAACCGGCGCAGTCTACGCGGTCGACCCCGACTTGTCAAGGGGATTCTGGCACCCGCGGACCCTATGACAACGTGACGTCCATGGCCTGCAGGATCTCGGCCGCCGCCTCCTGGTGGGCGGCCGCCTCGGCCTCCTCCGGGCGCGGCGCCGGGTCCTCGGGGGTGGCGATGCGCGTCTCGCGATACCACCGCATGCCCGTGCCCGCCGGGATCAGGCGGCCCATGATGACGTTCTCCTTCAGGCCGCGCAGCTCGTCCCGGAAGCCGTTGATGCTGGCCTCGGTGAGGACCTTGGTCGTCTCCTGGAACGAGGCGGCCGAGATGAAGCTGTCGGTGCTAAGGGAGGCCTTGGTGATCCCCAGGAGCATGGCCTCGGCGGTGGCCGGCTCGCCGCCGGCCGCGCGCACCCGCCGGTTCTCCTCCTCGAAGAGGGCCTTGTCCACGTGCTCCCCCACCAGGAAGTTGGTGCCCCCCACGCCCTCGACCCGCACGCGCCGCAGCATCTGGCGGACGATCACCTCGATGTGCTTGTCGTTGATGTTCACGCCCTGGAGGCGGTAGACCTCCTGGACCTCGTTCACCAGGTACTTCTGGAGGGCCTCCACGCCCTTGACGTGCAGGATGTCGTGCGGGTCGATGGGCCCGTCCATCAGCGGATCGCCCGCCTTGACCTCGTCCCCCTCCAGGACGGTCACGTGCTTGCCGCGGGGGATGAGGTATTCCTTCTTGGAGTCCCCCTCGCCCATGATTTCAATCTTGCGCAGGCCCTTCACGATGCCCGCGAACTGCACCCCGCCATCGATCTCGGAGATGATGGCGGGGTCCTTGGGCTTCCGCGCCTCGAAGAGCTCCGCCACCCGGGGGAGGCCGCCGGTGATGTCCTTGGTCTTGGTCGTCTCGCGCGGGATCTTGGCCAGAAAGTCCCCGGCCGCCACGGTCTGGCCGTCCGTCACCATCAGGTGCGCCCCCACCGGGATCTGGGACTTGAACACCGTGGACCCGCCGCTGTCCTTGATGGAGATGCGCGGCTGCAGCTCCTCCTTGGTCCTGTGCTCGACGATGACATTCTGGGACAGCCCGGTGACCTCGTCCACCTCCTCCTTCATGGTGACTCCGTCGATCACGTCCCGGAAGTGGACCGTCCCGGTGTGCTCTGTCAGGATGGAGGTGGTGAAGGGATCCCACTCCGCCAAGACCTGCCCCAACGCGATCTGCCGGCCCTCCTCGACCTTCAGGCGGGCGCCGTAGACCGGCTGGTAGGTGTCCTTGGTCCGGCCCTTCTCGTCCACGATGGCGATGGTGCCGTTCCGGTTCATGACCACCAGGTCGCCGCTGGCGGTCTTGACGGTGCGGAGGTTCTGGAACCGGACGGTCCCGGGCGCTTTGCTCTCGTGCTGGGTCTGCTCCGTGCCCCGCATGGCCGTGCCGCCGATGTGGAAGGTGCGCATGGTGAGCTGCGTCCCGGGCTCGCCGATGGACTGGGCAGCCAAAACCCCCACCGCCTCCCCTAGCTCCACGAGGCGCCCCGTGGCCAGGTTGCGGCCGTAGCACTTCACGCAGCACCCGCGGCGGGCCTCGCAGGTGAGCACCGAGCGGATCCGCATCCGGTCAATGCCGGCGTTCTCGATCTTGCTGGCCAGAAGCTCGACGATCTCCTCGTTGGCCCGGGCCAGGACCTCGCCGGTGAAGGGATCCACCACGTCCTCCAGAGGCACCCGGCCCAGGATGCGGTCCCGGAGGGGCTGGATGATCTCTCCTCCCTCGATGAGCGGCGTGACCCAGATGCCGTTGGGGGTGCCGCAGTCCAACTCGGTCACGATCATGTCCTGGGCCACGTCCACCAAGCGCCGGGTGAGATACCCCGAGTCGGCGGTCTTAAGGGCGGTGTCCGCCAGACCCTTCCGCGCCCCGTGGGTCGAGATAAAGTACTGGAGGACGGTGAGGCCCTCCCGGAAGTTGGCGGTGATGGGGGTCTCGATGATCTCCCCCGACGGCTTAGCCATGAGGCCCCGCATCCCGGCCAGCTGCCGGATCTGCTGGCGGCTGCCCCGCGCCCCCGAGTCGGCCATCATGAACACGGGGTTGAACTCGTCCTGCTCGTGCCTCTCGAACTCCTTGAACATCTCATCCGACACCCGCTCGGTGACGTGGGTCCAGATGTCGATGATCTTGTTGTACCGCTCCCCCTTGGTGATCAGGCCGTCCTGGTACTCCTTCTCGACCTTGACCACCTCGCGGGTGGCCTCGCCGATGATCTCTTCCTTGTTAGCCGGGATGTGCAGGTCGTCCACCCCGATGGAGATCCCGGCCAGCGTGGCGTAGCGGAACCCCAGGTCCTTCAGCGCGTCCAGGAGCTTCACCGTCTCGCTGTTTCCCAGCAGGTAGTAGCACTGGGAGACCAGGCGCGTCAGCTCCCGCTTGTTCATCTCCTGGTTCATGAAGCGGAGCTGGGAGGGCAGGATCTCATTGAAGAGGACCCGGCCCACCGTGGTCTCGAGGCGCTCCCCGTTCCAGCGCATCGTGATCTTGGCCAGGAGCCCCACCTCTTCGGCGTCGTAGGCGGCCCGGACCTCGTCCATGTCGGCGAAGGTCATCCCCTCGCCCTTCTGCCCGGGCTTCTCCCTGGTGAGATAGTAGCAGCCGATGACGATGTCCTGGCTGGGGGCCGCCACGGGCGTCCCGTTGGCCGGCGACAGCACGTTGTAGGGAGCCCACATGAGCAGCCGTGCCTCGAGCTGGGCCTCGGGCGACAAGGGCACGTGCACCGCCATCTGGTCCCCGTCGAAGTCGGCGTTGAAGGCGGCGCAGACGAGCGGGTGGATCTTGATCGCCTCGCCCTCCACCAGCATCGGCTCGAAGGCCTGGATGCCCAGCCG
>CAZXXV010000291.1:0-6165 GCA_964644725.1 uncultured bacterium | reverse complement strand
CCGCTTGGCGGCGCCGCTCACTGGCCTACGCCGTCCCTCCGAACCTCGACCTGGGCCACCCGCTCCCACAGCTTTACCAGGGCATTGGTGTTCTCGTCACCCAGGCCACTCGCCTTGGCCAAGTCCAGGACGTTGAGCAGGCTGTTGACCATCGGCAGGGGCACGTTGTAGTCGCGACCTACAGCACTCATGTAGCCCATGTCCTTGTGGGCCAGCTTCAAATGGAACGTCACCGTGAAATCCCGACGGCAGATGGCCGGGACCGAGCCCTCGAAGACCCGGCTGTTTCCCCCGCTCACACGGACGACGTCGTAGAGGGCTTTCAGGTCCACGCCGGCCTTCGCGGCCAGGGGCAGCACCTCTGCGATCCCCGCGTTGCTCAACTGGCCGAGGAAGTTATTGATCAGCTTCACGATGTTGCCATGGCTCGTGGCGCCGACATAGATGATGTTCTTGGCGATGGCCCGAAAGATGGGAAGACACTTTTCATAGACGGCCTTCTCGCCGCCGATCATCAGGTTCAGCTCGCCGGCGTTGGCGTGGACGGGCGTCCCGGTCATGGGCGCATCCAGCATCTCGATTTTCCGTTCGAGCAGGCGGGCGGCCAGCATCCGCGTGGATGCCGGCAGGCTGGTGCTCAGGTCGATCAAGATGGACCCTGCCCGCATGCTCTGCAACAGGCCGGGGGTGCTGAGAGTCACCGCTTCCACCTCTTTCGAGGACGGCACGCAGAGCATGACAGTCGTATTCTTTTCGCCGAGTTCAGCCAAGGACTTCGTCACCGTTGCGCCTGCGCCAACCACATCGTCCAGCTTCAACCCCTCCCGGTGGGCGTAGACCATGACCTTGAAGCCCTTCGCCAGCAGGTTCTTCACGATCCCTTTGCCCATGAGACCCGGACCAAGAAACCCGATGTTCTCAGCCATCCGACACCTCCAGTCGTGTTACCGATGCTCCGTGAGTTGATAAGGGAATTCCATTTTTCCAGTGTCTGGAGCTTCTCAGGCATCAGGATCTTGATGGCCTGGTTTCGGAGGACCTTGCTTCCATGTGCATGATACCCCTGGAAGATCCGCTCAGACTGCCAGCGGGTACCGCCCGTATTTCTGCACCGCCCTGGAGAGGGCCAGCACATTCTCGGGCAGCAGGTACCCGGCCAGGCTGTTGCCGCTGGTCACGATGTAACCCCCGCCCGGCCCCACGTCGCGGATCAGCCCGCGCACTTCCTTGTCCACCGCATCGGGCGAACCCATCCCCAGGAGGTTCAGGTCCACGTTCCCCAGCAGGCAGAGCCGATCCCCGTAGGTCCGCTTCATGGCCCGGATGTCCATGGCCCCCTTCTCGATGGGGTGCAGTCCAGCGATTCCCACGCTCAGGAGGTCGTCCACGAAGGGAAGCATGTTGCCGTCGCTATGAACGACCCAGGGGAGGGTAATCTTCTTGGCCACCCGCTGGTACCTCGGGAGGACCAAGTCGCGGAACACCTTCGGGGAGAAGAAGGGCGCCGTGTTGAAGGCCATGTCGTCTGTGGAGGCGAACACATCGAAGCCGAGTTGGCAGACGCGCTCCGCCACGACGGCAGTCCAGTCACAGTACCGGTCCAGGACGGCTTCGATGAAGGGACGACTGTCGTACAGCGCGAGGCAGAAGTTTTCCGTGCCCATGCTGAGCATTGTCGGGAAGATACCAATCCTGGTCACAAACCAGGCGGCATACTCCCCTTTCTGCCGGACGAATTGCTCGGCCTCGGCGTACAAGGCGTCGTCATGGGGATCGGGAAGCTGGAGTGATGGCAGATCGGCCTCGCTCTTGATCAGGCCCTCCCCGTAGAAGAGGCGCCCATCCTGCCCGGCCTCTTTCTTGGCATAGACGGGAGCCCGCAGGACGTAGCTGATATTGTCCAGATGGAGGAACGCTGCGAGCGCCTTGGCCTCGTCCACGGTATAGACGTTGGCCTCCAGGTTGGAAGCCTGGGTCACTGGCTTTCCCCAGCCCATCAGACGCTGGGCCAGTGGACGGTCGATACCCAACTCGCAGTACGGCACACGGTCGGGCTGCTTACGATGCAGGGCGGTCAGCACGCGCTCTCTCGAGGTCATTGCCATGGCTGTACCTCCGGGCAACGCAGGAACCTTCGACCCCCAGGCGGCGGGCTTGTCCGCCGAGAGGCCTGGGGAACGGGGCACTAGCTCAAAAAGCCGTACTCATCGGACGCGGTGTTTCGTCTCGGCACATACATCCCGAGCCAGAAAGCGGTTGGTGTACGCAAGAAGGCGCAGACCGCCCACGGGCGGTCCTGCCAGCAAGGCCTCCATCTCCACGTCTTGGAACTGGTATTGGTAGTAGAGATCGAAGCGCGCCTCGCTGCCTACTGTCCGCAGCTCTAGCCTGAACGGGGAGATCTGGTTCGTGCGGAGCATGAAATCCCGGACCTCGCCCTTGGTCTGGGAGACGACCCGCTCCTCCCCACCCACGCCCACCAGCTCAAATTCGAGAAACCGGACCTCCTGCGGAGACCAGGGGTTCTGGGCCACTCCGTCCAGCCTCAGGACGTTGGCCTCTGGCCGACTGCAATTCCAATACAGGACCACGTGGGACGTCGCAACCCGATGCGCGAAGGCGTCCGGCGGGTAGGGTGATTGTTGCGCCCCCGGGCCCTGCCCAACTTCGAGAGAGGTGCAGGCCGCCAGGCCCATCGCGAGGAGTGCAGCCAACAGGGAATGGAGAATCATGGCAAACCTCCCGGCCGGCCAGGGACGTGGCCTACAAGCTATTTGGAGTTTACTGAAACACCTCAGGTCGGTCCTTGCTTGCCAGCGCCACCACCTCCTCCGCTGGAAGAGAACCGGCCGCTTCATCGCACACACCGCTGGATTCCGGCGCCGAGCCACAACGCCCCTAAGGTTTCACGTCAGGGCAGACATTCCGCGCGAGATTCTGCTGCGGTCCGAAAGTCTCTGAATCAAAACTCGCACGCATCCGATACATATAGACGAGATCAAACCGAACTTCGCCGCCCGTTGTCCGGAGATCCAACGTGAACGGGGACGGGGCATTCGTGCGAATCAAGTAATCTCGGGCCTCTCCACGGGTCCGGGAAACCTCTCGACCCTGGCCGTCCACACCATACAACTGGAATTCGAGCTCTTTGATTGGCTGAGGGAAGGATGGATTGTTCGCCAACCCTTCCAGCCGCACGATGCCGGGCTCCGGGCGAAGACACTTCCAGGAGAGCGCCACTTTCCCGTCCGTGTTTACCCTCACACCCCCTCCGCTTTCCCGAGAGATTTCCGCACCAGCGCCACCACCTCCTCCACCGGCAGCGCGTACCGCGTGTTGCCGTCCCGGCCCACGACCGTCTCGGCCCGCAGCAGCGAGTTGAGAATCGCCTCCTCGACGCACTCGGCGACGGCCGGGAAGAGCCAGGCCATCGCCCTCCGCTCATCCGCCAGGACGGTCCGGGTCGTGGTCAACGAGGCCGGCGCATGTTCGATTCGGTGGGGCGTGCTGAAGGCGATGACGAAGTCGCCGCTGCCATGCATGTGGTGGCTGCCCGTGCGGGCCAGGCCGACCGCCGCGCGCACGCACAGCCAACGCAGTTGACGGTCACTGAGCGGCGCATCGGTGGCCAGCACGATCATGATGGATCCCTTCTCCTGGATCGGTCGCTGTGCACCTCCCGGGGGTTGGAGGTGCCGGCCGACCGGAACGCCAAGGACCGTCAGATCTCGAGGCCGACCGAAATTCGACTGCACCAGCGCCCCCACGGTGAAGCCGCCCGCTTCCGCGGGGACCACGCGGCTCGCCGTCCCAATGCCCCCCTTCCAGCCAAAGCAACTGGTGCCCGTGCCAGCCCCTACTGCCCCTTCCGTCACCGGACCGGAAGCCGCGGCGTCAATCGCAGCCCACACATGCTCTGCACGGACGTGCCGCCCCTGCATGTCGTTGAGATACCCGTCGTTGCATTCGCCGACCACCACGTTGACGCTACTGGTGTGAACCCCGATCTCGGGGCTTTGGCGGATAGCGTACTGGACCAGCGCATCGGCGACCAGGCCGATGTTGAGCGTGTTGGTCAGCGCGATGGGGGCCTCGATCACCCCCAACTCGCGCACCTCTTCAAATCCGCAGGCTTTGCCGAACCCGTTGATGGTGTGGACGGCGCCCGGCACCTTCTGGCGGAACAGGTTGTCCCCGTGGGGCACAATGACCGTCACGCCGGTGCGCACCGGGCCTTGCCCCGGGCGGAGCGGCCCGTCGCCAGCGATAAGGGTGGTGTGCCCGACCCGCACGCCGGCCACGTCGGTGATGGCATTCTGCGGCCCGGTGGGCAGCTCCCCCACCGGCAGTCCCACCTCACGCGCCCTCGGTCGTCCTATCATGGACCCAGCCCGCTCGCAATTTCGGAGGCTCTCCACCCCCGGGCCACGCCACGGCACGCAGCCGCGAACCTCCGCCCGTGTCTATCCCGGAGGTTCTCAGGTCAGCGCATTCGGGCGGACATGGTCGTGACCTTTCCGCCCTTGAAGGTGAACTTCTTGCTCCAGTCCGAGTTCGCCCCCCCGATGCTCACCGTACAGTCCACGCTCAGGACGCCGTTCCCACGGTCCACGCCGTTCTGGGTCACCGTCATGGACACGGTGTCCTCGCCGTAGTGCTCCTTCAAGTACCGCTTGGCCGCCTCGACCAGGGGTCCTTCGAAATCCGGCATGCCTCTCCTCCTCTCTCAGAAACAGTCTTCCATCGCACGTGGCCGTGCGCCGCCCTCTTGGGACGCGACGGTCCAGCCCTGAGTGTAGTGTATGTGCCACTCGCGTTCAAGGCCTCGCGGTCCCGTCTAACCCTTCCACCGTGTGGCCACCATTCACCACCGATTGTAGTGTACCCGTGACGGATCGTACCGATCCACACGGGGGATCTGTTCGGCGGGGTAACCGAGAGGGACCAGGCAGAGAGGGACAACATGGCTCGGGAGGCCCAGGAGCCTTCGCATCCTCATGACCCGTTCTTCCGTCGGATAGATCCCCACCCAGACGGCGCCCAATCCCTTGGCGTGCGCCGCCAGGAGGAGATTCTGCGTGGCGGCCGAGCAGTCCTGGACCCAATGGTCCTTGTATTTCTCCAACCGCAGATCGCCACACACCAGGATTGCGGCCGATGCCTCTTTCACCATCTCCGAATACGGATGAAACCTGGGGATCTCATCAAGAATCCGACGGTCCGTGATGACGACGAAGTACCAGGGCTGCTCGTTCCCTGCGGACGGGGCACTCATCGCCGCTTCCAGAAGCGGCCTGATCATCCCCTCCGGCACGGGTTGCGGGGTGTACCGGCGGATGCTCCTGCGGGAGAGAATGGCCTCGATGGCGTCCACACTTTCCTCCTGTTCTCCACGAGAACTCGTCGCCGATGACCATGGTGGGAATCGGCGAGCGTGCAGTGACCGCTCGGCGATTCCTTGGAACGGGATTCGTCAACACGGCGGGCCGGGAGTCCCGGACCTCGGGCCCGGTCCGGGAACAGCGGGGAAACCGGTCACGGCATCGCTCGCCGCGCACTGGACGGATTCCTCTGCCAGCCACGAGGGATCCGAGCGCGCCAGGGCAGGCTCTCAAAAGATCAGCCGGGCGTCTCCCACGCCGCCCCCCGGGGTAAGACGCTTGACGACCTCTTCGAGGGCGGCCCGCTGTTCCGGTGTGACGTTCACGAAGGCGAGGCCGCTCTGGTAGCGAAGCTGGCGCTCCCCGTCGGGCGTTGGGGCGGCGCCGATCACGGCGCTGTGGGCGACCCGGGCGGTAAGCACCAGTGGGCCGATGGCGGGCGGGAGCTGGAAGGCGCAGGCGGATCCTGGCCGCAGGAGTTCACCGTGCTCGATGCGGGCCCCGGTGATGCTGAGATCAATGAGGCGAACGTCCAGGGTCGCCCGCGCCCGGGCGCCGATCTGCCCGGCAATCGGAATGCGAGGTGCGCCGCGTCGCTCCCGAAGGTCCGTCATGGCTCAGCCCCTCCTTCATGCTGCCGCTTACCTTGGCCCTCACGGGGTTTCCGCAGTAGCAGGCGTCGCTTCGCCCCCAGCCTAAGTGCGTCCCGTGCCGCTGTCAAGCGTCTTACTCGGATCCTTCAGCACGTTGCACAGTTGGCCACGCAAAGGGACCCAAGACATGA
>CAZXXV010000290.1:3303-6171 GCA_964644725.1 uncultured bacterium | reverse complement strand
GGTGACTTCGTAAGGTTCGTAATGTCTGATACACCTTCGTACGGCCTCCCTTGACCAGACAGTCCAGGGCGCAGGTGCTATAAGAACAACCTCGCAAGCGTCGGCAAGCAGATCCGCCGCCACGTGCTTCAGATGGAACGGCACGGGCGGAATCTCATTGGCTATCGCGACCGGATCAAGGGACCGTTTCGCCTCGCCGTTCCCCCCGACGCCATTCACTTCGATGTCAGCCCCAGCGAAGTCCGCCGCCTCCTCGATATACCGCTCGCCCAGGGACCCGGGCGGCCAGAGGACGCCTCGGCCCTCTACGGCTTCGCCCAAGCAATTTGCCAAGGCAATGCCTTCTTCGACGCCGGGGCGCTGGATCGGGCGCATGCCGCCTATCACGAGGCTCTCGCGGCGGCCACCACTCCGGAACAAGAGGTGACGGCCCTTCAGAAGATTGGGCGCACCCTCGAACGGCAGGCCCGGTATCAAGAGGCCCGGCCCCTCTATCTGAAGGCGCTGCGGCTCCAGGACCGACATCCCGAATTGGACCACTCGACGACGGCCCGGACCCATCTCTTCCTCGGGTGGCTGGACTACCGACAGAAGAGGCACGACAAGGCCCGGAACCACTTCTATCGGGCCCTCGACCTGGCCCGCGGCAACCGTGACGACTGGCTCCTCGGCAACGTGTACAACGGCCTCGGCCTCCTCCAGCGGCAGAACGAGGAGTATCCGGAAGCTCTTGCCCTATTTCGGACCGCCCTCGACTACTGGTGCCGGACGGACTATGCGTACGGCATCCAGGCTGCCTACGCCAACATCGGGTTCGTGTACAAGTGGTGGGGGAACCATCTGCGCAACCACCGATTCACCGACGAGGCCAGAACCCAGTACCGCCGCGCGGTAGAATGGCTCAGGCGTTGCCTGGAATTCGCTGCCGCCGCCCGATTCGCTGCCCATCTCCCGGAAGTCCGCAATGAAACCGGCAGCGCCACGGAAGGATCCCAGGTCAACGAGCACCCCCTCTGCGGTAAAGACTTCGTGATTGCCCGAGAAAAGATCCCAGAGGCAGAGGCCCGCCAGATCGGCACACTCGTCCCGTGGTCGAACCGGTTCCTCCCGGTACTGCCTGCGGATCTCGTCGAGCGAGGGCGGGGCGGTTTCATGCGTCCGCGCTCCTGCTGGCAAGAGCTCCTGGATGTTGGTGTGGATTCGCACCGCTTCTGCATAAATCTGTTCCACCGTCGGATGGAACACGCGCCGGAGTGGTGACGCCTCCCACCCCTCCGGCGCCAGCTCCTGGATCAGGGCGGAATCCTCCAACCCACTGGGAAAGAGCTGGCTCAACAGATTCCAGGACTGTTCCTCGGTCAAACGTCGCTCCATCTGTGCTTCTTCCCAAGACGGGTATCCCGGCTCCCCTCAACGCCCTGTGTCACCCAGCGTCGGATGTCTTCCGGCCCCTTGGAGGCGAGGCACGCTGGGTGGATGCCCCATTACGCACTTACTCTGAAGCTGGATCATCCGCCGGGAACCTGGGGGTTGGCAAGGCAAATACCTTCATGTTGACAGTCCAGAGAATTAGTTCTATAAGAAATTCGAGGCCCAAGCATGCATTTCCGATGGAACGACTGGGATGTGGCGCATATTGGCAGGCGTGGTGTTACCCCAACTTCTTCATCATCCATGCACGGCCGCTGACGGACAAGGAGAAGAGGCGCTATCGAAACAGGGACACGACATGAAGAGAAAAATCCCCGCCAAACCGATCACTCAAATGAATGACAGAGAACTCGGTCAGGCCACCAAAGAATTCGAACGGGAGTTTGTGGCCGACTCGTTCGGACCACCCGGCCCGGCGGAGCGGGAACAATGGCGGCGGGCCAAGCGGAAGCGCGGGCGACCCCGACGAGGACGCGGCGTGAAGGTTATCTCGGTCAGCCTGGAGAAGGGACTCCTCAACCGCTGTGATGCGCTCGCCAAGAAGCTGGGCGTTAGCCGAGCTGCGCTGATTTCGCGGGGCCTTCACGAAGTGCTGTCGGCCGCACCCGGACGATGATTTCCTGGCTCCGCGTTGCCGTTAACCGGGGTGGCCGCCGAACTCCTCGCGGGCGCATCGAATCAGGCTGCTCGGCGAGCTGTCCTCGATCTTACCCGGTGGGCTCACCGGGTACGCCGGGTCGTGACGCCCGACGCCACTGCCTGGGAGCGAGCCGCAGAGCTTCTCGGCCAGATCCGGCAGAAGGAACCCCACCTTGGATCTGAGGTCCCGACCCTCCGGAACGACCTTCTGATCGCCCTGTGTGCCAGGCAGGTGGGGGCCACGGTCGTGACGCACAACGTGCGGGACTTCGGTCTGCTCCGCCGGTACCTTCGCTTTGACCTCCATATCCTTTCCTGACCAGGCCCCTTCCGTCCCTCTCGTTTCCCCCCGCCGCACCCGTCCACCCCAACGGCTGTTCTGCGGAAGCAGGGCAAGTTGACAGAGCTGGCAATGTCCGATTCTACATGGGGTCAATGAGGGGACCGCAGAGAAGGCGCATCCGGGTAGCCGTCACACCCCTCGGCGAATTGCAGCGGCGTAGGTAAAGGAATAAAAATACTTCCTCCAGGATTCATCGGAGGAGCCGTAGATGTTGTCGAAGCAGAAATAGTCGACCATCGCCTCTCGCAGGCGCGTGAGTTCCCTCAGACGTGTCCTGTTCTTACTATCGGCGATGCTCAGGTCCAGGAGCTCCAATGCCCGCTCGAAAGCCCTTCGGGCGAAGTCCGCGTTCCCCTTCGCTCTCCACCGCATGGCGCGTTCAACTTCGCTCCCGATGTTGCCCAACTGTTCGACAAGGGAAAGTCCGGTTTCCGTGGGGACAAACAGAAGGCACT
>CAZXXV010000290.1:0-3293 GCA_964644725.1 uncultured bacterium | reverse complement strand
AAAGCTCGAACCACCGCCCCGAGGCCAATTCTTGGTGCTGCCGCCTCATCGTCGTACCAGCCTCGACGCGATAGCCCTGATCCTCTCTCTGATCTGCGGGTCGTCGACCCCCCGGCTCCGGTTCCCTTGCGAGGGTCGGAGGTTGATCAGAGAATCGAATTCCAGCCAGTCATCGCCCGCCACATCTGGATAGATGTTGATTCCCCAGAGGCTCGCCTGCTTCGACCCGTTCTCCAGGAGTAGGCCCTCCTCATCCGCGTGAAGCTCACCGTCGACGGCCATGATTCCCCTCTCGACGTCGACGACGGCTTTCACCATGTCGCCGAACTTCCTGCCGGCCATCTCACGCAGGGTGGCCAGCGTGATTCCTTCCGTGACGATTTCCATGCCATTCAACCGAGAGTACCGATGGGGTGTCGGACCGACAGGCGACTGGAGACCGGGCGCGGCCGGGAACCATTTCCGCAGGGGACAGGCGACCGGCCGGACGGCCGAGCCAGGGAAAGAGACTCGACAAATATCGACGTTGGCGAGGACGTTACCATCCGCCACAGGGGAGGTCAAGCGGAACCTGGCGGGTGGAAGGGATCTCTGGGTCGGCGAAGCAGACCGATCCTCCCATCTGATCCCGCCGGACACGTCCGGGCCGGCGGCCAGATCGGTGTCAGCGCGACCACCGGACCGTTGCAGATCCCCTGCGCCATTTGCCACGCGCCTTGACTATCCTCCGTTGCAGCAAATCAAGCACTGGGCAACGATTCGGTATTCCCCACACCCTCCGTCCCGTCGCAGACGATACCCCTGGTACCTTGAGATTCCCTGCCTCCGCGCATCCGTCCCATCCCCCAGAGTCGGTGGCGATCGGGTACGCCCACCATAGACGTTGTACAGGGGCTCCCGCAGGCCTGCCATAACCCCTACCTCAGGCTCACCCACAAGGCATCTCCTGGCTGGCCGCCGGTGCCTTCCGGCTCCGGCACACCCCGTGCAGAGCCAGTGTCCGCCCGCCGCGGCGGGCCCGTCACCGGGCGTCTGCAGACCGTGCTGAGACGGCACGAGGGTTTCTCGTCTCTGCAGACAACCTGCGTGGGAGGGTCCGCCATTGCCCCGCGCCGCTACCACCGAAGGCTGTCCACTGTTTCCCAGTGCGCCCGCCGCCTCTCGGGATGGCGTCTATCGGCCCCGCCAGCCCAAGGAGTCGCCGCTCTGGCAGATCGTCGACAGACACCTTGCGGAGTTCCTCCAAGTCCATGACGATCGCTTCGCGGCCACCTATGGGCCCCTGCGAACCGGCGTTCGGCATGCGCTCGAGGCCTTCCGGAAGTGTGGCATCCTGGACTGGGGCTTCGCGCGCGTCCGCTGTTCAGGGTGTCGCAACGAGTATCTGCTGGCCTTCTCGTGCAAGCGCCGCTGCCTCTGCCCTTCCTGCCACAAGAAGCGCCAGATCGAATTCGGCGAGTTCGTCGCGGACCAGATTCTCGAGTCGGTACCTCACCGGCATGTGGTGCTCTCGCTGCCGCGACGGCTGCGGCCATATTTTCGACGCCCCCGGCGCCGCCTGGCCAAACTCGCGCGTGCCGCCTACGAGACCCTCAAGGACCTCCTCCGGATCGCAGCCGACACCCGGGACGCCGTGCCAGGCGCCGTCGCCTGCGTCCAGAGCTATGGGAACCTCCTGGACTGGCATCCCCATATCCACCTGCTGATCTCCTGGGGCCTGTATACGCCGGACGGCGCCTTCGTGCCGGTGGAGATCACACCAGACCCGGAGGTTCTGGCCAAGCTCTTCCGGCACAAGGTCCTGCGGCTGCTCCAGGATGAGGAGGCCATCGCCGAGCAGGTGGTGGCCAACCTCTTGGCCTGGCCCCATACCGGCTTCGGCGCCCACGTGAGTCGGGAGATTCCCAGCGATCCCATCAGTCGGGAGAACGTGGCCCGCTACCTGGCCCACCCGCCCATTATTCTGGACCGGATCGTGGGCGACCCGTCGGCGGGGAAGGTTCTGTACACGGGGGAAGCGATCCATCCCCGCCACCGGGCCAACTTCCGCGTGTTCGATCCCTTGGCGTTCCTTGCCGAGATCTGTGCCCACATCCCCGATCCCCATGAGAAGACGGCGATCTATTACGGCTGGTACTCCAATCGCACGCGGGGGTTCCGGAAGGCGCAGGGCCTCCAAGTCCCCCCGATGCCGGTCGAGCCTGCGACTGAGGCCGGCCGGGCACCCCTGGCCCTCCGCCGGACCTGGGCACGCCTGATCCGGAAGGTCTATGAAGTGGACCCCCTCCTCTGCTCGCGCTGTGGCGCGACCATGAAGGTCATTGCCGTGATCGAGGATGAGGAGGTCATCTATCGGATCCTCTCCCACCTGAAACTCCTGTCGCCAGGGGATGGCCCACGCGCCCCACCCAAGAGTGCCGGCCTCAGGGAGCTGCTCTACGAACCCATCTTCGACCTGCCTGCCGTGGCGGCGCAGGCAGGCGACCTGCCCTGGATGGACCCCGCCTAGCTTTTCCCTGCCGGCGGGCTTCGTCGCGAACTCAGCCGATCGGCCAGGAAGGGTGAAGTTTGCCCGGAGACCCCCGGCGCACAGCCAGACCGCTCCCCGATCCGGCGTATTTCCGCTTGACTTTCCGTACCCTCGCTGATAGCGTGCCCGCCGTGGGTAGGATTTGGGCAGTGCCGCGCTTGAGCAGGCCCCTCCCCGCTGGCCGGAGCCGCGTTCCAGGTGGGTGTGCTCACCCGCCCGCGCTCCGGCCCGTTTCCAACTTCCTATTTGCTTGTGCTCACCCGCCCGCGCTCCGGCCCGTTTCCAACTTCCTATTTGCTCTATTTGCTTCAACCTCGACGGCAAGGCGCAGCAACATCACACGCTCCTGGAAGAGATCGCCCTGGAAGTCCGGCGAGATCACGGCGACATCAATATCACTCCACTCGTTGGCACCGCCGAACGCTTGCGAGCCGTAGAGGTAGGCAGCCTCGACGCGCCGCACCCGTCGCACGGCGTCCAGGAACCGTTTCACGCTTTGAGCTATGGCAGCAGGGATTTCGCCCATCCCAACACCTCTCTGATCGCGGCCATTTGCTGGTTCGCGTACTCCGGCGTGCATCGCTGTCGGAAGCTCCGCTTCCGCCTCCTCACGCCAGAACCCCACGACGGATTGCACGTCGAACTCTTCAGCCGACATCTCGCCTGGCCCTCAACGGTGGTGCGAACGAGCAATCCCGTTTCGACGGAATGTACTGCGAAGGAACCCAGAAGTAAAGAAACTCTTAGACCTCACGGGGAATGC
>CAZXXV010000289.1:0-6183 GCA_964644725.1 uncultured bacterium | reverse complement strand
ATCACGATGCTGGCCGCGTACTCGCTGGGCCTCGCCATTCCCTTTTTCGTGAGTGCGCTGGCGATCCATCGGTTCGTGGTCTTCTTCGACCGGTTCAAGCGATTTATCCCGATAGTCACGCGCGTGAGCGGCCTGATCCTGATCGCCGTGGGCCTCCTGCTGGTCAGCGATTACTTCACGGTGTTGAGCCGCCTGGCGTTCTCGCTGACGCCGGAGTGGTTGTTCCAGATAGAGCGAAGCCTGCTCAAATTCTAACCCCTCACCCGTCCCCTCTCCCCCAGGCGGGGGAGAGGGTGAAGGTGAGGGGGGCTGGCGCCCACCGGAGTGGGTGCAATGGGACGGAAGCGACAAAAGGCCCCGGTGCAAGTAGCCAAGAAGGATGTGGGGGGCGAGTTCCGACGCCTGCTCATCGGCCGGCCGTCGGTAGCCGGAGTGCTCTGGCTCCTGGTGATCGCCGCGGTCATCGGGATCTCCGGTGGCTATCTCGCCTACCGCGTCATGGGACCGACGAGTGCTTCGGTCAGCGAATCGGGATCGGATCCGGCCGCGCCCTGGCGAGCCCGGCTCCTCCAGAATCCGAAGGATGTGGAAGCGCTGTTGCGCCTGGCCCACGTACAGCTCGACCAGGAACAACTAGATGCGGCGGAGTCGCTGTATCAGCAAGTGCTGGCCATCGAGCCGAAGAACACCGAGGCCATCACCCACCTGGGAACGGTGTTGCTCAATCGCGGTCAGGTGGACGCGGCGCTGGCGCGCTACAATGAGGCGCTGGCCATCAACCCGCGCTACGTGCACGCCCTGTGGGACAAGGGGACTCTGCTGCAAGAGGTGAAGAAGGATTATGCCGGCGCCATCCGGGTCTGGGAGGCGTTTATCCAGGTGGTGGGGCCGGACAGCCAGGACGGCAAGACGGCGCAGGGCTTCATCGCCGAGGCGAGGAAGGCCATGCGTGGCGCGTCACCGATCGACAAGGCCTTTGGCGGGAAGTCCTAACACCAGGTGTGGTAGCATCTGAGGCCGCGCCCCGAGAAGGTGAGGCGCGGCTTTCTTGTGTCAAGGGTTCCCTGGTTCTCGATTGTCAGTTGTCGGTTGTCCGTTTTCCATTGGATCGGAACCGCGCATGAACCTTCGTGGGCAGGCTGAGGCCAGGCTGGCTGAATGGGCCGACCAGCGTGAGCTGCGCCGAACCGTCCTGCACCTGGCCCTCCCCATCGTCGGCAGCGACCTGTTGCAGCGCGGGGTGAATGTGGTGGATGCCCTGCTGGTGGGGAGACTGGGCGCCGCAGAGTTGGCCGCCGTGGGGCTGTCCCAGCTCCTGCTGATGTTCACGATGGCCCTGGTGTACGGGCTGGGGGTAGGCAGCACGGTCATGGTAGCCTTCCACACAGGGGCCAGGGACGAGAGGCGACGCGTCTGGGCCGCTCGCACGAGCCTGCTGATCGGAGTGGCGGCGACGGTGGGTCTGGGGGGCGCCGGCATCCTTTTCTCACGGTCGGTCGCCGCGTTCATGGGCGCCGAGGGACGGCTCCTGGATCTCACCCTGGAGTACCTGCACATCACCTGGTACCTCTTCGGCGCCTATGTGTTTCTTCACCTGGCGTCGGCCATCTTCCAGGGGGTCGGGGATACGCGGACGCCGTTGCGCACCATGGTCGGGGTGAATATCCTTCACGTGCTGGTAGCCGTTCCCCTGGTGTTCGGGCTGATGGGACTCCCGCGCATGGGAGTGGTAGGCGCCGCTCTCGCCTCGGGGCTCTCCGAAGGGGCCGGGGCGGCGTGGCTCCTCTGGCAGGCAAAGCGTCGCGGGTTTTTCGGTCAGCGGACGGACGCGTGGAGCCTCCAGGAGTTTTGGAGGATTCTGCGGGTGGGTCTCCCGGCGGTGGGCGAGCGATTCATCACCCACGGGATGCAACTGGTGTTCGCCCGGATCGTGATCGGCTTTGGTGTGGCCGCCTATGCCGCACACCAGGTGGGACTCAACATCGAGTCGCTCTCGTTTCTCCCGGGGCTCGGCTTTTCCAAAGCGGCGACCACGCTGGTGGGGCAGCGGCTGGGGGCAAAAGATCCCGATGGAGCACGTCGCTCCGCGCGACAAGCGAACCTGCTGGCCACGGGAATCATGACCGTCTTTGGCGCGAGCTTCGCCCTCTTCCCCAGGGCCTGGGTTGTGCTCTTCACGTCCGACCCGGGGGTCTTGGGTTACAGCGTTCCCTTGCTCACGGCAGTGGGCCTGCTGCAGCCGCCCCTGTCCATTGCCATGGTCACGTCGGGGGCGCTGCGCGGCGCCGGCGAGACCCACGTGGTCCTGCTGGCCGCGGTCGTGGGCGGGTGGCTGGTCCGGCTGCCCACCGCCTACGTCGGCGGGATCATGGCAAACCTTGGGATGACCATGGTGTGGGCGACGATGGTCATCGACTGGATGGTGCGTGGCGCCATCGTGAGCTGGCGCTTCCGCCGCCTCTCAATGGCGGATGTCCGCCTCTGAACCATTCCGCATTCGAATCACCGTCCCAGCAGCTTCGCCTTCAGCCCCTCGAAGGAGAAGTCCCGGCTGTGGGCGTAATCGCGAAGGGCGGCTTCGCGCTGGCGCACCTTTAGGCATTCGCCATAGAGCCTGTCGGCGATCTCCAGAGGGATGGTTGTGACCCCACTCGAATCCCCGTGGATGAGGTCCCCCGGCTGGATGTGGACCCCGCTCACCTCTACGGGAATCCCCACGTCAATGATGTTGAAGGTTCCGTGAGCCACGACCAGGCCGGCCGCGAAGACGTGGTATCCCAGGGGTCGGATGCCATCCAGGTCCCGGACGCTCCCGTCGGTGACGATTCCCACAGCACCCAATCGGCTCGAGATGGTAGCAAGGACGTCGCCGTGGAAGCAGCTATGGGTGTGCTTCGGGCTGATGTCCTTGATCAGCAGGACGGCCGGTTTCGGCGAGGCGGCCAGCGCCTCGAAGAGGCGCACGTGCCCCTGGCGGTTTCGGGCGCGGCCCGGCGTCATGCTGTCCGAAGTCGCCGTCACGGCATATCCCAGCATGACGCCAAACTCTGGGGTAAGGCACTTGACGTCCATCCCGAGAAACCCCTGGGTGTCGTCGCGGACCTTGAACGCCTCGATGGCGTTGGCCACCGTGGGCGAGTCCACCGAGCGAAGCTCTTCCAGTTGCTCTGCTGTGAGTTGCATCGCCATT
Organism: uncultured bacterium; assembly: GCA_964644725.1. GTDB lineage: Bacteria > Methylomirabilota > Methylomirabilia > Methylomirabilales > 2-02-FULL-66-22 > 2-02-FULL-66-22. The sequence goes on along the minus strand of CAZXXV010000289.1, from coordinate 2,993 downwards.
TGCAGTACTCCTTTCTCCCATGAACGAGTTTGCCGAGTGTGATGAGGCCGGGGCGGAGGCTACTCCCGGGATGTATCCGTGTCAATGATCCGGCGTGGGGGGACCAGGTTTCCTGACAATCACCCTGGCTGGAGAATACGCAGGAGATTAGATGCCTCCGGATGATGATGCAGTTCTCCAGGCTGAAGAGCGGGTTATCCTCTGAAGACCACGCATCAAGTTCGGCCGGTTCTTCCTCCGTGTCGTTGAGTGCCGCGGAGGCGATCCAACCCTCGGTCAGGGCCTTTGAGAGCCGCTATTCCTCGGCCGAGGGTGTGGCGTCGAAGACCGACCGAGCGGCCCGGACGGTATTGCAATGAGCCTCCACGGTGTCCTGGATGTCCTGACCATACCCACCGCCCAGCGTGACGGCCACCGGGATGCCGGCATCACGGCAGGCTCGCAGGACGAACTCATCGCGCTGGCGCAGGCCTTCGTGCGTGAGTCGGAGGCGTCCCAGGCTGTCCCGCTCGTGCGGGTCCACGCCAGCCAGGTAGAAAACCAGACCGGGACGAAACTCGCTCAAGATCTTCGGGATCACCGGCTCGAGGGCGCGGAGGTATTCCTCGTCACCGGTGCCGTCGGGGAGGCCGATGTCCAGGTTGCCGGGGACCTTGACCAGGGGATAGTTGTTGGCCCCGTGAATGGAGAAGGTATACACGTCCGGCTCGTCAGCGAAGATGGCTGCGGTTCCATTGCCCTGGTGGACGTCGCAGTCAATGATGGCCATGCGCTGCATCCAGCCATCGCGCTGGAGGCAGCGGACCGCAATGGCGATATCGTTCAGGACGCAATACCCCTCCCCGCGATCCGGGAAGGCGTGATGAGTTCCCCCGCCCAGGTTGACTGCGATGCGGTCACCGATGGCGATCCGTGCGGCGGTCAGGGTTCCCCGGACAGACGCCCGCGACCGGCGTACCAGCGCCTCGGACCATGGAAGCCCCATGCGCCGGACCACGCTGCCGGGCAAAGTGCCGGACGTCAGGCGCTCCCAATAGTCCTCGGTGTGAACCAGACGCACATCAGTGGGGGCGGCCAGCGTCGGTTCAAGCAGTTCCTCGGGGCTGAGGGTCCCCTCGGCTAGAAGCTGTTCTCGGACCAGCCGATACTTCTGGATGGGGAAGGTGTGGTGAGGCGGTAGGTCGATGATGTAGTGATCGGAAAATAGGGCGTACATTACTCAGAGTGCAAGCTCTCAGCCGTCAGCCGTCAGGAACGCCGCCCTGGCCTTGGCTGAAGGCTGAATGCTGATGGCCGACCGCTTCATCCTAGCTATTCGACGAACTCCACCTCGACGCCGTTTGGGATGATGCCTTGCTCGTAGCGCATGGCGGCCCGGGTCGATTGCGTGTGATCAGTGTGTCCACTACCGGGCGGCCATTGCTCCAGTATACACAAAACCAGATGCGAAATGGTATAGGTTCCCTACATCAGGCGGTCGTGTAAGTGAAAATCCTCACCCATCTCGGGCTCTGGTCCGCACACGCGCACAGCCCGCCGGCGGGGTACCCGTTGCCGTTTTCTCTGCAACGGGTCGTCGCCGCGTAGCCGCCCAACATAAGCTCGTCGAACGGTGCCGTCCCTCCGGGTCCGTCTTGTGTCGCCCCTCGCCAGCCTCCGGACTCGTCCGTCGCCACCGGCACCCCTCCCGGCAGCGGTTTTTTGGCTTGACAGGGCTCCCCCAGTTGGGACATGCTCCCGCGACCCTCCACGGAGCGCGACCCTGCGCCGGGTCGGCAGCAGCACCGGCGCGAGGCGGCCCAAAAGCAAACTTCTATCACCTCGTGGCCCTTGCGGGTGGGCACGTTGGCCCACCCCCACAAGAGATTGATTGGATGGCTGCACTGAAATAATCCATCAAAGGGCGGTCACTTCAAGGTGTGCACCAACACCATTTGTGGAGGAGCTATGGAAGTTCAGAAATGGAAAGACATGCCTTGGGAGGAGGTAACCCCCGACATCTCACGCAAGATCATCACTGGAACCAATGAAATGATCGCGCAGGTGTTTTTGCGCAAAGGATCTGTGGTGCCGGAGCATGCTCATGTCAGCGAGCAAATCACGTACATCCTCGAGGGAGCTTTGCAGTTTTGGATCGGCGGTCAAGAACTCGTGGTGCGCGCGGGCGAGGTGCTCGTGATCCCACCCAACCTTCCCCACAAAGCAGCCGCTTTGGAGGACACTCTCGACGTCGACATCTTCAGTCCTATTCGTCAGGATTGGCTCGACAAGACCGACTCCTATTTCAGGAAAGAGAAATCCGAGGGCTAGACATGGACTTGGGATTGAACACTAAAGTCGCGCTGGTCTGCGCATCGAGCAAGGGGCTTGGGAGGGCGGTAGCTGAAGGCCTTGCCCGCGAAGGCGCTCGCGTAGCGATCTGAGCTCGAAACGAGGAGCCATTGCTGCAGGCGGCAGCACAAATCCATACCAAGACTGGAAGCGAGACCCTGCCCATCGTCGCCGACGTCACCAAGGAAGATGATGTTGCGCGTATGGTCCGCCTAGTGATCGAGAAGTGGGGAACGATCCACATCCTGGTGACCAACGCCGGCGGTCCTCCAGCGGCGTTTTCAAGGCTCATGACATGCAGGCCTGGCAAGCCGCCGTGGAGCTCAATCTGTTGAGCACAGTTCGTCTCTGCCGGCATGTTGTCCCATTCATGAAACAGCAGCACTGGGGTCGGATCATAAACATCACCTCCGTTTCGGTGAAACAGCCGGTCGACAGGTTGACCCACTTCATCAAACAAGCCTATGAGGCCGACCCCCTCGTCTGTCCCCGCTGCACCGGACCCATGCGGATCATCGCCTTCATCGAACAACCCGAGGTCATCGAGCAGATCCTGACCCATCTCCCTGCCTATGCCGACGGCAGACAGGGGCCTCTGGCCTACTACGGCCCACAGCCCGCCGGCGGGGTACCCGTTGCCGTTTTCTCTGCAACGGGTCGTC
>CAZXXV010000288.1:0-6199 GCA_964644725.1 uncultured bacterium | reverse complement strand
CCTGGCCCATCTTCAGCGTCCCGCCCGGCTTCACCTCGCCGGCGGCAGCGCTGCCTACCATCCCCACACAAAACCAAAGCACACCCCAGATCACGAGGCACCGTCGTACTCTCCGCCAGCTCATCACGTCCTCCTCCCCGCTTTTTGCGGACAGGCAATGCACCTTACTACGACCCCCCGCAAGACTCAGGGACGGCTGTCTCTTTCAGATCTCCAAGACGGACTCCTCGTCGTCTTTTCGACCTCGACACCAGCCCGATCTGCCTCTCGGTCAGCTCGATCCCAACACTTCGCCCCTGATCAACTCCTCACTCCTCCCCCCGGTCCTAGAACCCAAACACGGCCCGCAGCCACGGCAGCGCGAAATAGATGGCGAAGGCCACCGCCGTCCCCACCATCATGCCGTGCAGTTCGTGGGCCTTGCCTCGGATCAGCTTGATGAAGGCGTAGGTGACGAATCCCGCCCCGATGCCGTTCGTGATGCTGTAGGTGAAGGGCATCACCACCAGCGTCATGAGGGCCGGGAAGCCTTCGTCGAAGTCGCCGAAGGGGATGTCCTTCACGATGGTGCACATCAGAAATCCGACGACGATCAGGGCCGCCGCCGTCGCCTGGGGCGGGACCACCCCGGCCACGGGGGAGAAGAAGAGCGCCAGGAAAAACAGGAGTCCCGTGACCACCGACGTAAGGCCGGTCCGGCCCCCCTCGGAGACGCCGGCGGCGCTCTCGATGTAGGTGGTGGCCGAGCTGGCGGAGGCCAGCCCGCCGAAAGCGGCCGCCAGCGAATCCACCAGCAGGATTCGATTCAGCCGGGGGAGCTTGCCCTTCTCGTCTAACCAGCCGGCCTCCCCAGCGATGCCGATCACCGTGCCCATGGTGTCGAAGAAGTCAGCCAGCATGATGGAGAAGATGGTGAGAACAGCCGCCATCACCCCCGCTCGCCAGAACACCGAGATGTCCAGTCCACGACCGAAGGTCGAGAAGTCCGGCCAGGCCAGGATCTTCGACGGAACCACCGCCACTCCGGGGATTGTGAAGGCGGTGTAGCCACTGGCAGCGTTGATCACGATCGCCACGACGGTCGTCAGCAGGATCCCGATCAGGAGCGCCCCCTTCACCCGGAGCGCCATGAGCGAGACCGTCAGGAACAACCCGATGAGGGTGACCAGGACGGAAAGCGAGTTGAGATCCCCAAGCGTGACGGGCACCCCGGGAGGGCCCTGCTTGACCAGCCCGCCCGAGTAGAGCCCGATGAACAGGATGAACAGGCCGATCCCCACGCCGATGGCCCGCTTGAGGGAGATGGGGATGGCGTCCATCACCGCTTCGCGGAAGCCGGTCAACACCAGGATCGTGATGGCCACGCCCTCGAGGAAGATGACCCCCATGGCCGCCGACCAGGGCAGCTTCATCCCCACGATGAGCTGGAACGCCACCACCGCGTTCAGCCCCATGCCCGAGGCCACCGCAAATGGGTAATTCGAGAGGAGACCCATCAGCACCGTCATGACGCCCGCCACCAGGCACGTGGCCGCGAGGGTGGGGGCAAAGCCGGGCCCCAGGTTCTGCAGATCTTTGATGCCGGAGAAATTCAGGATGGCAGGGTTCACGAAGATGATGTAGGCCATGACCATGAAGGTCGTGACCCCGGCCAAGACCTCGGTCCCCACAGTCGTTCCCCGCGCCCGTAGATCAAACACCCGCTCAAGCATGGCGACCTCCCCCTTAGAAATGCTCACACGCTCTCGGCGATCAGGTCCGCCACCCGCATCGCCCCTTCGACCACGTTGGAAACCCGGCGCCCCGGATAGGTCCACTCCCCGACAGCCAGGAGTCCCGGCCAGCCCAGCCGGTGAGGCAGCCCCCGCTGTCCCAGCCAGTCCCGCGCGTCTGTCTCGTACCGCACGGCGGCCGACGGGCGACCCCACGTCTCCCCCAGCGTGGCGGGCGCCAGCACCCGGTGGAACGCCAGCGCGCCGGCCACACCCGGGACGATCTCGTCCAGCGCCTCCAGTAGTTCGCCCTCCACCGATACTTCCTCATCTCGAGGCCGCGCCGCGACGAAGCGTCCGACGGTGAGGCATTGGAGCGCACCGGGCCCCTGCCGGTCGTCCCAGGCCGGCACCGATCGAACAAAGACCAGGTTCTCCTCCCGGGCGGGGCGACGCGCGTCCCGCACGAGAAAACAGTGCCCTGAGAGTTCCGACGGCATCAGGATCTCCGGGACGGCCAGGACCATCGCCTGCGTGACCAGGGCGGCGTGCCAGGGGCCCTCCATGGCGTGGCGGCGGCGGGCCCATCCGCGCCTCGGGGGCAGCAACATCCCGGCGAGGACCTCCGGCGGCACATCGGCCACCAGGAAGCGAGCCCGGATCGTCTCCCCTCCTGCCGTCACCAGGCCCGCGACGCGGCCGCCTTCGAGAAGCAGGTGGTCCACCGGTGTCCCCAAGCGGAGCTGTCCGCCATCCTGTTGGAACTTTGCCGCCATCGCATCCACCAGGGCCGTCGCGCCTCCCGGGATGTCGACGACACCACGACGCACATGCTGAAGGGCCACGGCCGCTTCCAGGGTCGAGCACTCGTCGGCATCCCGCAGCAGCAGATACCACAGCGCGGCTTCCACGGCCCGCTGGCTCGTCTCGCCCAGGCCATGCTGGGCCATGGTTGCGCGGAAAGGCGTGCGCAGCGCCTGCTTTAGCACCGCGCCGGTCTTTGCAGGTACAGGAGAGAACATCCCCAGCCTCAAGGCCTGCCAGACCCGCAGGCGCTCACCCCACCGTTCAGGCGGCAGGGATGGAAGCAGCTTGACCGCCTCTTCCCGTTTCGCCGCCAGCGCCTCCACCTCCGACCACAGGGCACGCCAGGCCCTCTCCTCGTCCGGGAACTCCCGGCGGATCTCGCGCCGCCAGGCCTCCGGCTCTGTCCACAGGCTGATCCGATGCTTTGGGAGCGCCACCTGGAAGGCAGGGTTACACTCTTTGATGGGGAGGTTGATGCCCAGGCGCTGGCAGAGCATGGCGAGCGGGCCGCCGAGACCAAAGCCGGTGAGGAGCGTCCCCCCGACCTCGAACCGGTACCCCTCGATCTCCAGGTCCTGACTGACCCCGCCTGGCCGTGGTGACCGATCCACCAGGATCACCGAGCGCCCCGCCCGGGCTAGGAGGCCGGCCGTGGTAAGGCCACCCATCCCGGCGCCCACCACGGCGACGTCGTACCCCTGGGTGCTCACTCCAGGCCTCCCGCTGCAGAGCCGTCCGCTTGCCGACCACGCCCGGCACGCGACGGCCGCACGATGGCCCTCAGAGGCGGCCACACGGCTTGGCCTGCTCGCCCGGGATCACACCGTTGCCTGCTCTGCATCTCCACTCCATCTCCGAGCGACCGCGCCGAACAACGCGGCCCATCTCTCGTCGCTCAGCCGCGACCGCGGACCACCAGGCGGATCGGCGTGCCGCGAAATCCATGGGCCTCGCGCAAGCAGTTCTCGAGGTAGCGCAGATAGGAGAAATGCAGGTGGCTGCTCGCCGTGGCAAAGCAGAGGAAGGTGGGCGGCTTGATGCCCACCTGCGTTGCGTAGCGGAACCGCACCGGCCGCCCCCGCTCCGCTGGCGGCGGGCGGCGGGCCACCGCCTGTTGGATGACGGCGTTCAGCTCCGGCGTGGCGATCCGGCGCTCGCGCTCCGCCGCCACCGCATCGATCAGCTGGAACAGGTGCATCACCCGATGTCCCGTCAGGGCGGAGACGAACGTGATGGGCGCGTAGGCAAGATACTTGAATTTCTCCTGCAGGGCAAGGCGATACTCCGCGTCCGCATCGCGGTCTCCCGCGCGCAGATCCCACTTGTTGACCACCAGGATGCTGGCGCAGCCGGCCTCGTGCGCCTCGCCACCGACCTTGGTGTCCTGCGCCGTGACCCCCTCGACCCCATCCAGGAGGATCAGGGCTACGTCCGCGCGGCGCACGGCGGCCAGGGCCCGGGAGACACTGTACCGCTCGACGGAGCCACCGATGCGGCCCTTGGCCCGGATGCCGGCCGTGTCCACCAGGATGTAGTCGCGCCCACGGTAGCTGAATCGGGTGTCCACGGCATCCCGGGTGGTCCCCGGCTCCGGGCTCACCAGGACTCGCTCTGCTCCCAGGATACGGTTGACCAGAGAGGACTTCCCCACGTTGGGATGGCCGATCACCGCAACCGTCACGACGGCGCCCGGCTCTTGTGGTGGAGCCTCCGTCTCCGGCACCTGCGAGGCCACCGCATCCAGCAGCTCGCCGATCCCCTGCCCCTGCTCCGCCGAGATGGGGAACACCGGCTGAAATCCCAGCCGGTGGAAGTCGACCGCCAGGGTTTCCTGGCTGGCGGCATCCACCTTGTTGACCACCAGCAGGATGGGTCGCCGCGCCGCCTTTCGCAGCAGGCCGGCCACTTCGGCATCTACCGGCGAGAGCCCGTCCTTGGCGTCCACGAGGAGCAGGATGACATCCGCCTCGGCCACCGCCTGCTCCGCCTGGGCGCGTACCTGGGCCATGATGCCGGTAGCATCAGGTTCAAAGCCGCCGGTGTCCACCAGGATGAAGCGCCGGCCGCGCCAGTCGAACTCGCCGTACAGCCGGTCGCGCGTCACGCCGGGCGTATCGTCGACGATGGCCTTCCGCCCGCGAAGCAACCGGTTGAACAGCGTGGACTTCCCGACGTTGGGCCGGCCCACGATGGCGACGATGGGTACGGGCACGGTGGCTCCCTTTCGAGCAGTCTTCTACCACAGAAGCACGGCCTTTACCAACCTCTGGGGTTTGTGGTGAAGATTGCGGGGGCAGAGGGAAAGATGCCTATCGACTTCTTCGGCGGAGAAGTCTATCCCACTAGGCAGGGCATTGAGAGTGACTCTCCCGTGGCGCAGCCAGCTCCCTAATCCATGTCCACATCGAGGCGGTCGGAGAGGCCGAGGTCTGCAAGGGCCTGCTCTAGGTCCTTCTTGAGCGAGAGTGCGGTCGAAGCATCAACGGTGAGCTTTGCGTTGAATAGAAGTTGAAGGTCTGAGCCGGACTTGAGCTTCGGGATGAGACGCGTGCCCAAACGGTTCCAGACCTCGGGCGGGACACTGCCGCTGACCCGCAAGGTCCGCGTTGCTGCGGTAACGGCACCTTCTGGTTTCCCCCCAATCTCTTCCCCACTCGGCTCGGTCTCAGGCTGGACGGGCTCGAGTCTTGTTGTTTCAGAAGGTTCTCCACGAACGACCGCAGGTTCAAGGGCAGCTTTGAGTGCCTTTGCGCGGGTCTTGGTCAGCAAGAAGACATCACCCTCGAAGCTGATCTCATCGGGTGCCATAAGCTCGTTCCACCACACCCGCTCGAAGGTGCCGTCCGGTCGCTGACCCGAGGCCAGGCCGAAATCGCCACGGCCCACGAACTCCGGGATCTTCCCGCGCAGGACCGCGTCCGGGTCCAAGAGCCGCGTGAGTGCCCCGTTGAGGAAGCTCTGGCGCAGGCCCGAGAGCGGCCAGGCCCCAGCGTCCTTCAAGGCCGGGGGCCAGTTTCGCTCGATGTAGCCCGCGCCGACGGAGTCGTTGAGCAAGCCCTGGGACCTGAGGGCTGTGATCACTCGGCCGCTCAGGGTCTCCGCCGCACTGGCGTGCCCGGCACCCAGATCAATCACCTTCAGGCCATCGGGCTCTTTCTGGTCCGCCAGGACGACATACCGGTAAGCAGCCCAGACCTCGTCCCTGGCCCCCTCCTCTGCATCCCGCACCTTGCTGGCCACCTCGGCCTTCTCGGCCTTTTCGAACTCCCCACCGAGGGTGCCCGCAGCGATCTCGTGCTCGACCCGCCTCCAGGCCAGCCAGGTCTCAACTCGCTCTTTGAGGTCACGCCCAGGTTTCCGCACACACCAGACCAGGGCGGCGGGGTACAGACGCGGCGACTTGCCCCGCTGGCTGGTCCATGCAGCGACCTCCCCTCGGGTCCTGCCCTGTCCGCTCCATTCCGTCTCGGGATCCATCACGACGAGAGACAGCCGTGGGGAGTCCGGGATGGCGTCGGCATCCGTGGGGAAGAAGACCAGGGGCACGGCCGCTTTCGTCTCGAACTCCTTCCTCACCAGGGTCTGCGTGCTCTTCTTGACCTCCCCTTCGTCCAGGGAAGCCCGCCGGTCATTGACGACCTTGGTCAGCTTGGGATGGAAGCCAAAGCGATACCCGTCGG